>CAYUQC010000045.1:0-16358 GCA_964446755.1 uncultured Methanosarcinales archaeon | reverse complement strand
CGAGGGTTAGCTTTTTATATCCAAAAATAACCGATTACGATTTTAATAAAAGACGTGAATATTCAGATCCGGTACAAAAATGACAAAATGATTGTAATATGAATATTCAAGAAGAAAATAACCAAATGAGTGAACAATTTAACCAATATTAAAAATAAAACATAAAATATCCGAAAAAGATATTTTAAAATCAAATACCTTTCCCGATTTCGCTTTTCCGGAGCCAGTCGATATCTGACTGGTAAAGTTCACGCAGGTCTTTTAAACCCAGCTTCAGCATCGCCACACGACTGACGCCCAGCCCCCACGCTAAAACCGGTTCTGTAATGCCGAGCGGTGTTGTGACTTCTTTTCTGAAAACGCCTGCGCCGCCGAGTTCCACCCAACCCAGACCGTCAATCCAGACTTCAGGCTCAACACTCGGTTCCGTGTACGGGAAATAACCCGGACGGAAGCGGACTTCTTCAAAACCCATTCTGCTGTAAAATTCTTTCAGACATCCGAGCAAATCGGCAAAACTCATGTCTTTGTCCATGACAACGCCTTCCAGCTGTTCGAATTCGGGAGTGTGCGTCGGGTCAATTGTTTCACGGCGGTAAGCGCGGTCAATGCAAAACGCTTTTACGGGACCGACCGGATTATCCGCCAAATATTTGACCGTCACGGAAGTTGTATGGGTTCGAAGCACATTCTTTTCTGCGATTTCAGAACTCCACCGGCCGCCCCAGCCGCAAGAGCCTGTTTCACCGCCGTTTTCGTGAACGGCGCGAATTTTATCAACATATTTTTCGGGCATTTCGGAACGGGTATCCAAATGGAAAGTGTCCTGCATTTCTCTGGCCGGGTGGTCCTGCGGCTGGAAAAGCGCATCAAAATTCCAAAAAGACGACTGGATGATATCGCCTTTGATTTCCGTGAAACCCATTTCCAGGAAAATCTGGCGCATTTGGTCAATCAGACGCTGATAAGGATGAGATTTGGCGCCGTAAATCGGTTTGACGGGTTTTTGAATTTTATACGGGCGGTAATGTTTGTTTTCCCAGTCGCCGCTTTTCAAAAGTTCGGGGGTGATCTGCGCGATTTCTTCGGTAATTTCAATTCCCTGCGCCGCATATGCTTTTCCTTGTGCGGTAATTAAAATTTTACGCGTCGTATATTCCTCTTTTTCAAGAAGTTTGCGCTTTAAAAGATCGGAAATGATTTTATCGGAAGCCAGTTCGGCCGGCAATTCAAAAACCGGATCAAATGTGTTGCTTTCCAATGCATTTTCATAAAGGTCGCTGAGAACGTCTTCATCGCGTCCTTTCGGCGCGTCTGCCGACGGAATGAGAACACCGTCGTCAATGCGGGCCCATTTTTTCTTCAAAAGCCAGCCGGTGGCAATGCCGACCAGCTGCGGTGAAAAAGAAGCGCGGAGATCTTCGAGCGGCGTTTCGCCTTCGATGCTGTCAATAATCTGTCTTTCAGGCAGACCTTTTTCGGCGTACTCTTTGCCTTCTTCGGTGAGACCGTAAAGTTCAAAAGATTCTTCGTCGACTTCGGCAAGACCTTTCTCTTCCAATAAAAAAGCCGCCTGCATGGAAGCGTCTCCGTTCAAATCCGAAATCTCGACAATATCTTTTAATTCCGCCGTCTCGAGCTCGTTTAAAGCCAGCAGGACTTTTTTCTCATTATTTGTTAAATCATAATCCGTCATTTCAAAACCCCGATAGGCTGGGACATTCAATTATTTATTCCCTTAATGAAACTCATCTTTTATATTCTCTGTCATTTACGCTCGTAATCAATACCGAACAGCGGCAGTTTTTCAAATGCTTCTTCCCGCTTCTTCTGAAGATCCGTTAAGAACACCTCCATTTTGCCGGCCGCCTTTTTCTTGCATTCGCCGCACAGAATCTTACCGCCGGAACAATCCTTTTGGAGCTGAATCAATTCCGCATCATTATCCATCAAATGGAATAAATTGAGTTCATAAACCGAACATTTCTCATATTCGCCGCCGAGTTCGCGCTGCTCTTCGGCCGACTCGCGTCCGCCGGTCTTGGCTTTCATAATCTTTTTGGCGGCCGATTTCGGGTCTTCGGAAAGCGCGATGTTGCTTTCCGGAATGCTGCTCGACATTTTGCCGCCGGTCAGACCGCTCATGAAACGGTGATAAGTGGAACCCGGAATCACAAAGGCATAACCGCCGTGAGCCAATTCCGCATTTTTAACGATTTCGGAAAGTTCTTTTTCGGAAATATCCCCGAAAATATCAATGTGTTCTTTGGACAATTTGGTAGAAACGCCGGCGCCGCCGAAACCGTCACGGACATTTTGGTCAATCCTCTTTAAAGCATCTTCCGGCGCATTTTTCCCGCGGACACTCCAATAAGGCTTACCCGTTTTCTGATCTTCGCGGCGCTCGATGAAGAACATATTCATTTTGGAAGCAATATCCCGCGTCAGGCGGATGTGCGGGTCCTGGTCGGCGCCGACCGGAACGACGACCGGAATCGGTCCTTCAAACATCGGCAGCTGAGAGTGCAGAATATCAGAACCCTGCGTCAGCACAGCGATCATATGCGCCAAATGCGTTTCGCCGGAAAAGCCGTAAATAGCCGCCATTTCGGAAAAATTGACTTTTGTTCCGAGTTCAAACGCCAAATCTTTGACGGGCGGACATTCGGATTGGAAATAAATACGCGCATTTTCGGGCTGAAGACCGAGCGCGATAAGGCTTGTAATATATTCTTCAACCCCTGTTCTTTTACATTCTTCCCAGGAAAGACCGCGGACAGCGTGTGCTTCGCGGTCTGCGATTCCAACAACAACAATTCCGCCCTGTTTTTGATACCATACGATTTGATCCATGACCATTTTGTGGCCGAAGTGGGCTTTTCCGGTCGGCATAAAGCCGTCGAGAACAACAAACGGTTTTTTGTTTTTGACGGCATCTGCAATCATTTCATAACCGCGGTGGCCGAAAATAATGCCTCTTCGCATATATTTATGCGGATCGGGGATTTCATCGAGCACCTCCGCAAACGGCTGAATGCCGAATTCGTCAAACAGTTTTGAATAGTCGCTGATTTCAGACGACTTCCACGGGTCCAATTTTTGCGCCATAAAGAATCACGTGTATAATAATAAAATGAGAAATGAATTGAAAAGTCGTTCATTCAAGTTTAAACTTTTGTTGATGAATCGGAGTTCTTGTTCTTAATTATATCTGTTTTTGAAAAAAATACGTATTTGAATGAATTAAAAAAGAAAATAAAAATTGAATTACCGCCTTGTCGGCGGCAATTTTTTCAGCGATCTTTGTCGGATTCGTCAAAGTTTCTGTAACACCAGCAGGCAACCGCGATCATGAAAAGCAAAACGGCAGTAACTGCGGCAGCCGGCGGAGCACCCTCAAAACCGCTGTCATCTTCTTCGGCGTCAGCGCCGGGGTGGGACGTATCAACAGCAGTTCCGTTTCCTGTGCCGCCGCCGGAGCCCGACGGGAAGCGGGGACGCAGGTGAGACGCATCTGCCTGGAACTGACCGTCCTGCCAGTCAAAGACCGGAAGCATGAAGTCCCAAAAATCATTCATTCTCAATCCGCTGCCGTCGGCGCTGAGCCAATTCATCTTGTTCCAAACCTGAACGGAAGTAATATTTTTGCCGTAAACCGTGTTGATACCTCCGGTAAACCCGGAAACAGAATCAATCGTCTGTGCCGCGTCCAATGAAAGTTTGTTGGTTATATTATTCCACGCATAAACCTCTTCGGATGCGATTGTATTTGCCAGACCGTTCGGAACGGCGGCAGCCGTGCCGATAACACGGCTTGTGTTATAAGTCCCGCTGACGAATTCATTCAGCGCAAAGCTGTTTTCAACCAAATAGTCCAAACCGCTTTTCCCGTTTGATGCGAACCAGTCACCGGCGTCGGCCGGCAGGAAAAGACAGCCAACCAAACCGCCCGTACCGCCGAGTCCTCCCGAAGCACTGCCGGCATCAACCGTTCCGTTCATTTCGACATCGCCCGTGACGTAAGAATTCCTGATAACTTCAAGAACCGACAAACCAACCATTCCGCCGGCACCCGATCCGTTATTTCCCGTAACTGACGTGTCGCCCGAAACATAATTACCGTCAAGAATCTCAAAGATTGACAAACCGACCAAGCCGCCGGTTCCCGCTGCCGCATCGCCTTTAACAGCCACATTTCCGGACGTATAACTGTTACGGATCCCCGAAACGAGAGAAAGCCCGGACATTCCGCCGACGCCGACCGAATTTTGGGGGATGCTGCTGAAATCCAATGATTTGTAAAGGGCGGATGTGTTGTTCAGCTCTGCCAAATATTTTTTCCCTTCATCGATTTTATTCCGGTGTTCTGCGACTTCTTCAACTGACCAACCGCTCGTATCCATTTGTTCATAACGCTGAATCGCGGTTTTCAGCTGAGTCATTTTAACCGCCATCGGCGTGACAATCGCGCCGTTAACCAGTTTTTTCACGGAATCATTGCCGCTGTTATCGTGAACAGTCGTAACGGTGACGTTTCCCTCGCTGAAACTGTCTTGAAGAAGTGTTCCGAGTATCAGTCCCGAAAAACCGCCGACACCGCCGACAAATTTTGTCGGTACCGAAGACGGATTCAGCGGAGAAACTTCAACATCAACATCAGCAGAACAGTTAAGGGCGGAAGAGATTCTCATATCCCCCGAGAAACCGCCGACACCGAGAACGGAAATCGAATCGGATGTGTCCACTTTAAGCGTTCCCTCCGCGGAACAGTTGCTGACATTTTTAAAAAGCGCATATCCCGAAAAACCGCCGATCCCTGTTATGTTATTTTTCGGAACGCTGGGGTCATTTCCTTTTTCAAACGAGACATTTCCTTTGAAATGATTGTCTCTTATTGTGACATTCACGGAAGACGTCAAAAAGTCTCCGAGAACATGTTCGGTCGGATCGTCAAGTTTTTCAAAGAAATCGGGGGCGTGTTCCGCGACCGCCGAAAAATCAACCGTGCAAGGCATTCCTGAGAAAGTGACGGCACCGCCGATAAAGCCGCCGATCCCCGAAACATTCAAAGTTCTGCCGGAGGACGAATAAGACGAAACCGCGCGGACATCCGCCTCAACCCGGCAGTTTTCGATGATGATTTCATAGGTGTATCCGCTGTCGACCTGATTATGGTCCTGATCCAGATTCAGCAGACCGCCGACCAAACCGCCCACGCCTGAAATCATCGATTGGCGGAATATATTTTCCCCATTCACGCCTCTGACAGTCAACGGGCTTCCGCTGAGCGGACCGACTTCGGAATCTGAAATTTTAATTGACCAGGCCGAGCCGACAAGGCCGCCGACGCTCATTACACCTTGAACCTGTCCGCCCCGGATTTTGTTGTTTTCAAACGTTGTGTAACTTGCCGCACCCGTCAGGCCCCCCGAGCCGATATTACCCATAACTGAAGCATTTATAACAGCACATCCGGTGACACGGGGCTCTAAAATATCATATGAATTGTTAACAGTATCAAAATAAACATCCCCCCCAACCGTTCCGATAAGGCCTCCTGCCCCCGAGGGAGAAGAGACGGAGACATTGTCTGAAACACAATCAGTGACCGCGGAAGAAGTCAGATAATATGTCCCGATTAAATAGTCATCTGAATCATAAATTCTCGGTGCCTGTACCGAAGAGTTGTCGAAAACGGTGCCGATCAAACCCCCAACCGTATCTTGACCGTAAAGCTGGCTGTCTTTGACATGACAGTTTGTGATTACCGTACCGCCCGTACTGCCTGCAAGAGCCCCGATGTAATCGTTACCCATGATATCAAAATCGGTTAGGACCAAATTTTTAATTTCAGCCCCTCTGACAAAACCGAAAAGACCGGTATAACTCCCGGAACCCGCGTCATAAATCAAATTAGAAACGGTATGGTTTTGACCGTCAAATGTTCCTGTGAAGGGGTATTTTGAAAATCCGACCGGTGTGAAATCTGCGATATGGGTCATATCAATATCGGTCTCCAAAATGTAGTCCTTTTCCAGAAAACTTTTGTCAGCGTTGCTGTCGGAAGTCAAAGAATTCATATCATTAATTAATTTTTGAAAATCGGCTTCATTTGTAATATATACAGTATTATCCGTGTCGACCGGATCAGCTAAAGCAATTCCGGCAAACGCCAGAAGCGCCAATAAAATAACTGCTCCCCCATAGATCGTTTTTGAACGAATCATAAATTTACCTCTGTGTTTGCATCTCTTTGGACATCATTTTCTCTCAAACAACGTTTTTCATTTTCGTTTTTATGTTTGCCTTTTGACTGTTTTCAGTTTAACCGATTGATGATGCAGGTTGTTGGTTCTTTAATATTGCAATGTATCTTGTTTTCTTTATTTAATTTTGAAATATACATTCAAATAAATATTATACAGTTGAGTTTGAGCAAGAATTTCCTTTCCGATGAGAAATAATAAAAGAAATTCCGAACTGAAAGACAATCCAAATTAGAAATAATACAATATAAATGTTATCAAAAACGTAATTTTATGCGAATAATATAATAAAATCGAACCCTTAAAAGGATTATAAAACCGGTGATTAAAATGTATTTATCCACGAAATATCCTCAAAAAAAGGATTAATGCCGGGATCTCCCGACATTAATTATTCAAACTGAAATAAATCAATATTTCATTTCAACTTCATTTTTCATCGCCGGCATCCGCTTCATCGGATCCTCTGACGAAACAGAATGCTGCAACGGCCAGCATGAACAGGAGAATCACAGAAACAAAAATGATCGGCGGCTCCTCTTCTTCTTCATATCCGCCGGGTGTTTCGGGGTTAATCACTTTTGAACCGCCTGTTCCGACGGTAGCATTTCCGGTACCGGTGCCGCCGTTATTACCGCCTTCTTTCGGGATTAAATGACGGGCATCCGCTTCGACTGCTCCCTGGCCGAATTCCGGCACCGGCAATTTGAACCATTTATAATCGTTCAGGCGAAGAGATGCCTGCTCCCAATTCTCAGGCCCTGCAAGTGTACGGAGGAGCGATAAAGTATTAATTTTTGCAGTGGGATGCGACCACATTGTCCACGGTGCAGGATCATTCGGATAATTGTTCCAAACCTGCTTCCGGGTGATATTTTGGCCGTTGTAATAATCATCCTGTTCAAAGAGCGCGGCACTGTTCTGCATTAAGTCCCATCCGTAGCAGTTCAAAATGATTAACGCGTTGGTGTCATGCACCGGAACCCATTCACCCTCGCAGCAGGAGCCGTCACAGTCACAATCATAAATGTCCGTACAGCAGCCGCCCGTACATGTGTCGGGGTCACAGACGAAATACATATCTCCGGCATCATTGACGGCCAAACCGAACAATCTGTTGACAGGAGTTTTGCCCTCAGCCGTCAGCGGGGCGGAACAATTGATGAATTCATTCAATGCCATGCTGTTCATCAGAAGACCGGATTCGATATGACCGACAAGACCGCCGGCATATGCCGTTACGTCATTGCTTGTGTATTGAGACCGGACTGAGCCCGTCGCATAGCTGTCGATGATGCGCCCGAGGTGGGCAACATGACCGACAAGACCGCCGGCAGCCACGTAAGCATATGCATTTTCATCCGTATTAACAATCTCGACATGTCCGGCCGTGAATGATGAAACAATCAGCAACCCTCTGAAGAAAGAGGAAGAATCGCCGCCGAAGTAACCGACAAGACCGCCGGCTTTCTGGTCATCTCCGTTGACATTGGAAGACGTGACATGACCCGTGCTGTATGATGATTCAATCATCAGCGGATAATAGTAAGCGGCTCCGACCAACCCGCCGACTGCCGTTTCCCCCGCAATGTCTGCCGTTGAATAGCTGTTCATAATGCGGGAAATATCGGCATCTGTTGAACCGGCTAAACCGCCGGACGCATTGATGCCGTTGACAGAGCCCTGTGCCGAACAATTATTAATCAATGAATAACGGGTGCTTGAGCAAATAACGCCGACCAAACCGCCGGTTTCATTGCCTGAAAACGACCCGTTGACAGAACTGTTTTCAATAATGCTGTTTGCCGGATGGCCGACTAAACCACCGACACCGCCGGTTCCGTCAGGATCTCCAACAACAGATCCCGAAGCTCCGGTAAAATTGTAACGGCAGTCGTTCATCAAAAGAAGGGTTTGGTCATTACATTCGACATTACCGATTAATCCGCCGACATATTCAGAACCGAAAACGGGAAGTTCGACACTGCAGTTATCCATGACTGTCCGCCCTTCGGCGGTGCCGATGAAACCTCCGGCCGAATGGATACCGGCAGACATTTGTGTCCCTGTTACGGAACTGTTATAAATTTCAACGCCTCGGCTCCAGCCGATCATCCCGCCGTCATTACCGTCATCACCGACAACATTCAGAACCAAATGGATGTTGTCAAAGACGGCATCTTCAACAGTTCTGAAAACACCGGGGTAAGGAATATCTTTTTCCGGATCACCGCTATCAAATTCCCATTCAATCGTAACGGTCACACCGTCATAAGCTGTCAAACTGCCTGTAAACGGATTACAGTCATCACCCAAAGGAAGTGTTCCGGAAGGTGATCCGCACCCGCCGCCCGCAGTTCCGTCGGATTCGATGAAAACATCTTCTGTCAGAATATAATCGGAATTCGGTGTCCAGAAAACGTCGCTTCCGACTCCGTCCGTGATCTTTTTGTAAGAAGCGATATAGACAAAATTATCCCCTGTCACATAAATCGGTCCGCCCGCATCATAGAAACAAAGCTGTTTCGGAAGGTCACCGTTTAACATGTACCATTTATACATCGGACACAGCTCGGTGTCCGTCGGAATGGCCCAGTAATTATCTTCATAGGTCTCGGGTGAAATCATTTCATTCAAGGTGAAACCGTATTCCGTCTCATCAATACAGCCTTGTGCTTTCTCTTTATTAAACATAGGAATTGCGTCCGGCGGAGACAGTAATCCGGATGTGTCGCCGATTCCGTATATTACGTCACCGTCAACGGTTCCGTTAAAATAACTGCTTTCAAGTTCTCCCGACAATCCGCCGGCAACTAATCCGGCTGCAATACCGTCCGTTCCGTAGTTTTTGATATCCGCTTCCGAATAAGAATCATGAATCGTGCCCGTAAATAAGCCAGCCAATCCGCCTGCGTTCGAATAATCATCGTTTGCGGTAACATTGCCGGTAAAATAAGACTCATGTATAAGAGATTCATCAGAGTCGTCACTGCCGACCAAACCGCCGACATTTTGATATCCTTCGACATCACCTTCAAAATAACTGTTCATTAATTGAACAATATATCCTTCCCCGATGAGACCGCCTGCGCCTTTTTCCTCTGAAACGGCCGTTCCCGCTGCAGAACTGTTTTCAACATCACTTACCAGAACAAAACCAGCCAAACCGCCGACAAGCCCTGATTCGGAATAAACGGATCCGGAAGAGTGACATTTAATAAATGCGGTAAATTCGCCGACAGAATCGCCGACCAAACCGCCAGCATTTTGCCCGGCAGAAACATTGCCCGAATACGCGCAATTCCGGAAAAAGAGATCTGCATCTGCACTTCCGACCAAACCGCCGGCGTGTCTTTCAGCAAATATTTCGGTTTCTGATGAACTGTACTAAATGCCTGTGGTTCCGCTGTTAATCCTTCCGATTAAACCGCCCGCCGAAGTATAAGAACTGTCAATCTGCCCTTTTGTGAAGGATTCAATAATAAAAACGGAATCTTCAAGGATACCGATCAAACCGCCGGCATTTCCTTCAGCTTCAATCATGCAGTCCGCATAAGAAACGTCAATGTTGCCGAAGACCAAATGCCCGACAAAACCGCCGACTGCCTCATTCCCCGTTATTCCTGAATTGAGGTCGCTTCCCGGCATTTCAACGGAACACTTCAATATATCCGCCGACTCTAAATCACCGGCAAGGCCGCCGACGTTTTCTGCATAGGGAGCTGCAATCCGGCTGTTTTTGACGGCGCAATTCACCATTTCGGCATCATATCCCGAACCGATCAAACCGCCGATATAATATGAAGACCCTTGAATATAACTGTCTTCAAGGATACAGTTCGAGAAAACAGCTTCATATCCGCGGTCAAAATCGGCACCGACAAGACTGCCGGCATATTCACCACCGGAAACGGAAAGATTGAGCATATGCACGTTGACAAATTCCCCGTTTGCCATACCGCCGACAACACCGGCATATTCATCCGCATCAACAGAGCTGTTTCCAACTGAAACGTTCATGACAAATAAAGTGTCGGAGCCGGCTGTCCGTCCGGTCAATATACCGACAAAGCGGTTTCCTGAGGAGGTTATGTTTTCGAACTTAAGATTGAAAAAAGTTGCATTCCGGGTAACACCGAACAGACCGACATTCTCTTCGCCTGAAATTATTAAATCAGAAACGGTATAACCTTTACCGTCAAAAGTTCCCGAAAACGTAGTATATTCTTCTTCCGTATCATCTGCCAGATATCCGATCGGTTCCCACTCTCCGGCCCAATCCGCAAAGCTGATGTCATTGGTTAAAACGAAATGTGAACGGAAATATTCACTTGAATTCATATTTTGAAAATCGTCCGGTGTACTGATTTGGTACGGATTCCCCATTGAACCGTCTCCGCCGCTGAACTCATCTGCTGCAAAAGCCGTTCCGCTCATCATCAAAATTGCCACAGCGGCAACTAAAAGTAATGCTGTTATTTTCATTTTTATGCGCCCACCCCTGGGTTTAACTCAAAATATTTTTTAAAAAAATTAAATGCTATTAAAAAGAAATGTTGATTATATAAAGATTACTGAGAGTATTATAGAATACATAGACTCAATCTGTTTTTGAAAAATAAAAAAATAGAATTTGAGAATAAACCGGTTACCGGCTTATTCTTTATTTTCTCTGTTCACATTAAATGCGAAACATGCGATTGCAATTGCAAAGAACAAAATGACGGTCACGGAGACAGGCGCCGTAAAACCGGGAACGGTTTCTGACGGGGACGAGGGCTTTTCAGCCGTGCTGCCTCCGGAAGAAACTTTGTTGTTATTGTTGTTGCTTCCCGGATTCGGAGACGACTTTTCTTCCGGATCTGCCGGAATCAGGTGACGCGCATCCGCTGTTATTTCTTCGATCTGCCAATCGGGAACAGGCAGTTTGAACCATTTGAATGTGTTCTTGTTCTGAACCGGCCAGTTTTCCCAGACACTGCCGGGATAGGAATCCCAAACGTCCCGGGAAGTTATGACCGTTCCGGTATAGATATCATTTTCAGAGAAAAGTTCTCCGCGATTTGAAATATTCATCCAGGAAGAGCAATTGTCAAATTGCCCGTTTTGAACTTCACCGAATAAAGGATGAACATTGACGGATGAGCTTGACTCATTTAAGCTGACAAATTCATTCAAAGCCATACTGTCATTGACAGAACCGCCCGAAAGCCAACCGACAAGACCGCCTGCCAAATCATTGCCGAGAACATCTCCTGTCGCATAACAATATGAGATTTTCCCGTTCATCTCCTGCATTAAACCGACAAGACCGCCGACATACTGGTTCCCGCTGACATCTCCTGCCGTAAAACTGTTTTTGATGTCGGAATCGTAAGAATAGCCCACAAGACCGCCGACAATATTTCCGCCGGATACGGTCACATTTCCGGCAACATAACTGTCGGAAACCGAGCTGATTCCCGTGCCCCATGTGTAAAGATTACCTGCCAAACCGCCGACATCCTTTACATAACCTGTAACGGAAACCTCACCGTCAACATAACTGTTTTCAATGGAGCCTGAACCGCCGTATTGAACAATGCCGACGAGGCCACCGACGCGGTAATTGCCTTCAACAGAAACATTATCCGTCACGTAGCTGCCTGAAATTTTGATATTTCCCGGAGATCTGCCGTTTTCAGAACCGCAAACATATCCGATTAAACCGCCGATACCGGAGTTTTCGTTGTAAACCGCATCGTTTCCGGTAATTTTGACATTATCCGACACAGAACTGTCTGTCACTGAAGTCTCCCCGTTAACAACAGCGCCGATTAAACCGCCGACACAATATCCTCCGTCAACGGAAGCCTGTCCGGAAACGGAGCTGTTGGTCACCGCATTAAAAGAATTCATCGGTGTCGAGAGACCAATCAAGCCGCCGACATTTTCGTTACCGATTACGATTGCCGATGCATATGAATCTTCAATTGTTCCGTAAAAGTTGCGTCCGATTAAACCGCCGACATCTTGTGTTCCCGAAACGATGCCGTCTTCAGCATAACATCCCGAAATATTGCCGTTCCAAAAATCACCGACAAGGCCGCCGGTGTATTTTTCGGTGTTGACGACATCTCCTGTTGCATAACAGCTCTCCAAATTACCGCTCATAACCAAGCCGATCAGACCGCCGGTACAGTCGCCCGCAGAAATGACGTCTCCCGTTGCATAACTGTCAATAATATCGGAATTACCGACCAAACCGACTAAACCGCCTGCATGAAGCGGTTCATGCGGGCTTGTTGCCATTGAAGCATTTACCTGAACCGTACAGGAAGAGGAACTGCCGCTGACGACGCTGCCTCCGGATAAAGAACCCACAAGGCCGCCGACTTCCTGCTTACCTTCAACATATCCGTCCGCGTGGCAATTTGTGATCGTGGTGTTAAGAGCAGCGCCTGAAATGCCGCCCACTGCCGTTCTGCCGACCACTTTTATGTCGGAAGACAAACAATCTTCAATGGTGCTGTCATAAGCGATTCCAATCAAACCTGCTTGTCCGCTGTATAATTGACTGTTTTTAATATCGCAATAAGTGACTGTTGTGTTGTGGATTTGTCCTGCAAGTCCTCCCATGCGGTAATAACCTGTCAGATTAAATCCTTCAATAATGATATTTGAAAATGTTGCGCCTTCCGTGTATCCGAATAATCCGCCACGGTAATAATATTGACACATGCAGCCGTTGCTGCAGTCAAAACAAGTACATGTGCAAGCGTCGGGTATGCAATTCACGGAGCCGTGAGAAACACATGCTGATGAATGATTAATTAAATCAAATTCTAAATTTGAAATTTTATAAGGCGCTCCCTGTATATCCGTGCCGCCGGCGAATGAACCTGTAAACGGATCGGATTCATCTCCGATAGGCAGGAAGTTTTTATGATTGCTTAAATCGATATTCCCATTCAATTGATAGTGTGCCGAAAGATCGTCACGAATTTTATTCAAATCCGCAGCGTCGTCAATTAAATACGGAGAATCGGCAGTACCTGCACCGCCGCCGAAATGACCGTCTGATGCGGCCGCCGTGCCGATCAGCGAGAACAATAAAACGGCAACAGCCACTGATAATATAAATTGCTGTTTTTTCATTTTCATCATTTAACCCTTTTTAATAAATATTTCTAATAAAATAAAAGAGATAGAAGTATATAAGCATATTCAAAAAAGAAGATTATAATGATGTTAAAAAATATATTAAAAATATAACACGGAACGGCAAAAACAAACACAAGATGATGAAAAATTGAAAAGAAATAGCGAGGGATGGATTCGAACCATCGGTCTACGGGTTATGAGCCCGTCGGGATCTCCTGGCTACCCCACCTCGCTTCACAGATTAAACCGTTTTTGAAAAATCATAAATTGATGACCAGTCATCAATATGAAAGCAGGTTAAAAAATGATTTCTTTTATTTATAGTTAATGCAGAATTTTTCAAACCCGACATAATCTGCTTAAAATGAAAATGGTTTGAAATAAATTCAAACCATGTACAACTTGTCTTCTTCGTTTTCTTCCCGCATCACATATACATAACAGGCGACTGCAATCATAAACAACAGAATAACAAAAATCGGTACATCCGGCTCTTCCGGTTCACCCGGCCCGGGACCTTGACCGTCTCCGGGTTTTGAGGTATTGTCGTTCGGGTCCGTAACAGTTGCGTTTCCGGTCCCGGAACCGCCGCCTGTGCTGTTGTTGCCGTCATTTTCGAGATAAATAACCGTCAAAGAAGTATTACCTTCAAGGACCAGCGGCAAAGATTCCTGCAGCTGACCGGCTTTGTAGCCTGACGGGCGGTAGAAATCCGCCCATTTTTCTCCGAGTTCTGAAGTGATTTTATTTTCCGTGATTTCCGCACCTGTGTAAGAAACAAATGATTCGGAACCCAAAAGCGGGTCATCTTTTGAATCGGCGAAATAATGAACCGTTACAGAAGCCGGCGTGACTTCATCGCCGTCGGCAAAAACAATATCAAAATTGTTGTAAACATTTGAAAACGGATCTGAAGCCGTCGTATTCTTTAATTCGGGAATGTGATCTTTAATATATTCCATATCCGATGTTAAATCAGAATCTGAAAAATTCCAAAGATAACCCTTTTGAGCGACATTGCCGGAGAAGGAAAGAGTTGAGTCGTCTGTTGTTTTCTTAAAGAAAGTGTAATTTTCCGGACCTTCGGTCATTTCATAAACATAAACCGCACCGCCGTCGGCATACGCGCCGTTTTGCAGGAACAAAACTGTTTGTCCGGCATTACCGGAAGTCTCCGCCTTTGAACCGGAGAACATAAAAACAGCGCCTCCGAATCCGCCGGAGTTGTTCGCATGATTTCTTTCAAATGTCGTATTATTTGAAAGGTAAACTGTAGAATTATACCTGGCAAAAAGACCGCCGCCGTTTTGCGCCGTATTGTTGCTGATTAAAGTATTATCGGAAATTGTAACGGTCGAATTGTTCACAAAAATACCGCCGCCGCCGACACCTCCTGCTGTCGGGTCACTGCCGGCCGTATTATTACTGATTTCAACATTGCCGGAAATTTGAGCAGTTGATTTACTTATAAGTAATCCGCCGCCGGAAAATTCGGCATCGTTTTGAGAAACTGTTGCGTTATCTTGAAGAATGAGAGAAGACATTCCGTAAAGACCGCCGCCTGAGTAAGCTTTGTTATCGGCAATTAAAACTTTGTTTTTAATAGTAAGCGGTTTATAAAAACAAATGCCTCCGCCATAACCGGCTTCATTGTCCGTAATTTGTACATTATCCGACAGATTGACAGCACCGTAAGGCGTATTGCCGCCGCTGACAATACCGCCGCCGACAGTCAATTCCGGAGAGGATGAATTGTCAACAGCTTTGTTTTTTTGAATTTTGACATTATCGGAAATATTGATATCCGCAAAAGTATAGATGCCGCCGCCCCTGGAATCATTTGTTGAAGTCGAAGCGGATGTTTTTTCGGCGGTATTTTCGGAAATTTGAACATCGCCCGAAATGTTAAAAATCCCCACCGTTGCCGTATCAGACGCGTGGTTGACAAAAATGCCGCCGCCTTGAAATGCTTTATTGTTTGAGATAATGGCATTGCCAGTAATTTCCAAACCTGTCGGATGGCTGTAAGAATACTGTGTCAAATTCATGAAAATACCGCCGCCTGTAGCTAACCCGATTCCGAGAACCGAATTGTTTGAAATGTTGGTGTAATCAGAAATGCGAACCGTAGAATTATCAGAATCAATACCGCCGCCTTTCGGCCTGCCCCCTTTGCCGCTGTCGTGTACAAGGTTGCCCGATATTTCCGTATCACCGCCGATATCAACCGATGAATACGATAAGTATATGCCGCCGCCTGTCACGCCGTCAAGCTGATAATCCCCTTTCGGATCTGCTGCCGTGTTATTGACAATGAGGCAGTCATTAATTGTTAGATTCTCACAATACCTGATGCAAAGACCGCCGCCTGCCGTATTACTGCAACCTGAAACCGTAACGTTATTCAATTCTGAATTATTCGTGTTGTAAAGCTGGATACCGGAAAAGCTGCAGTTATAGACCCGGGCGTTTTTGAGAACAGCATTATAAGAATGGTCATTGTAACCCAATTTTTTGCCTAAGACGATGCCGTACCCGTCAAAAATGACATTTTCAAATGTGACGGTTGTGTCATTTCCGGAGATGTTAAAAAACGGATAACAGCTCGTGTTTGAGAAATTTGTATAAAAGCGGCGGGAATCCGTCGAATCTGATTTGATAATTAAATTTCCGGAGCCGGTATAATCAATCGCGACGATTCTGGAAAGTGCCGCCTCATAATCTTCTTTCGTAAAAGTATTGTCAGTGATTTCAATATCGTTTAAAAGAACGATTGTATTATCGGTATCGCCGTTTTTATTGATTGAGTCAATAGCGTCATGAAACTCTTTACCGTCCGAAATTTCGATTGTTTCGGCTGTTGCGGTGCTTGTAATTGAAATAATCATTGCAAGAGCAAAAATAGATCAATTAAAAGCCGTACTAAATTATATAATGCAAACAAGAATA
>CAYUQC010000044.1:0-16688 GCA_964446755.1 uncultured Methanosarcinales archaeon | reverse complement strand
CTGCCAGGAGTCTTTCTTTATCATTCTAATTTTAATGCTTTTATAATGAAAAGCGAAGCTGTTTTTTTGTTTTTTTGCTTCTCTCAGAAGATTATTTATGTTCAAGCCGCATGTAGGGGAGAAAAACATTTCCGGTTCGGTATGTTTTTACAATAGGAGGTTTCAGGTTATGGAGCATGAACATGGTCCCGGTTGCAGCTGCGGGGATACAAACACAATCACAATTGAGTTTGATGATGATACATCAGTCGAATGTGAAATTCTCGGAACATTTGAAGCGGATGGCAAGGAATACATTGCGCTGATGAAACAAGACGAGTCCGAAGAAATTTTGATTTACGGGTTTAAAGAACATGAAGAAGATGTTGAATTAATCGACATTGAAGACGAGGAAGAATTCAAAAAAGCAGCAGATGTTTTGGATGAATTGCTCGGCGATGATTTTTAAAAATGAATGAGTTCAATCATTTCATCTATTCCTTTTTCATTTTGAACCTGGTTTTTTAATATTTTTGCATTCGGATTTATTTGCCGGATACTTTCTGAAATCAAATTTAATTCTTTTTCATTCATTGTTTCCACTTTATTTAATACTGTTATTTCCGAAACGGCTATTTGATCAAAGGTGATTTTTCTTTTCTCTTTGACGTTTTTAAAAAATCGTGAGCTGTCGATTAAAGTAAATAACGGAGCAAACCGGTATTCTTCGGATCCGAATTTTAATGACATTTTGTTCAGTTCTTCTCTGATAACCAACGGGGAAACCGTTTCTTTCGGTTCGATAAATAATATATCAGGGTGTATGCGCTCGATTAACTGTTCAACGGCTGCCGACATAACTTCTTTCAGATTACAGGTGACACATGCGGTTGTTATTTCTTTGGTATCTATATCATAACTTAACAGGTCGCCGTCAATTGTTTCTTCGCCGACTTCATTTGTAAAATATGTGACCGTTTTTCCGGCCGAAGCATAATGTTTCGCGAGTTCTTTTATTAAAGTTGTCTTGCCGCTTCCTGAAAACCCGCCGATAATGATGATTAATGTTCCGTTATTTCTTTGATTGTTTGCTGTTGACATTCTTTAACCGTATGGTTATTGTTTTCAAATTAAAAAATCTCTCCGTTTCTTTTAAATACTAAAAAACCGTTTAAAGAAATCTCTTCGAGAGAGGCTCTTTTGTTAAAAAAAGTGCCAACGTGGCAGAGCGGCTATGCGTTCGCCTGCAGAGCGAATCTACTCCGGTTCAAATCCGGACGTTGGCTTTTTTTCTATTTAATTTTCATGAAAGCTTCCGCTATACTAATTTTAATTCTATCTGTCGCGTTTCAGATAAACCAAACGGATTTATTAAATACTTAAAATAAAAAAGATAAATCCATCAGCTTGAAAGCGCTAAAATCGCTTCAGCCAAATCACCGTTGTTTTCTTCAAGTGCTTTTTTAGCTTCTTCTTCAGAAACGCCGGTTTGTTCGCAGACCAAACGGACATCTTCGTCGGGAATCACCAATTCTTTGGGAGCCGTTCTGACATCACCGTTAATCTGATATGTATCAACGCCCTGTGCACGCATAATCGAAATTGACGGGTTGTCAATGATGATATCGCCGTCCGTTGTTTTAATAATTACCTGTTCGGCATTGTTGATTTCACTCATTTCAATCCCGAGCTGTTTCATCATTCCCTGCATTTTTTTCGGATTCATTCCGCCGCGTCCGCCGCCCATTCCCGGAAACATCATTTTCACCTGAATATCATTATCTGATTCTTAAATAAAAATAAAAAAGACACGATATCACAGCAGGAGGCTGTGTCCGTGTTGAATTGTTCTGTTCTGTGAATTTAATGGCAGCCCGCACAGCCGCCGCCGCAGGCTTCTGCAGTCGGGTCTTCCACGACGAAACCTGTTCCCATTTCATTGTCAATGTAATCGATGACCAAATTTTCAACGGTTTTCTCAAGTTCCGTATCATAAATCACTTTGGTCGCGCCGATTTCTGCGGTTTTGTCGGCATCGCCGACTTTGTCTTCCAAAGCCAAGCCGAAAGACGGGCCGCCGCATCCGATGCCTGCAATAAAGACACGGAGATAGTGATCCTTTTTGTTCTGTTCAGCTAAAACATCATTCAAAGCAGCCGCAGCTGCATCTGTAATTGTTAACATGTTTTTTCTCCTTTTGTTTTTTAATTTTATATTGAAAGTTCATTCAATAAAGAACATAGCGGCGAATCAGATATAAATCCTTTTGCAACATTTTCAAATTTATCATTTCAATTATACAAATTCGGCACCGTCATCAGCCGGATTTGTCAGAGGCTGGCCGTTGTACGCATTCAGTTCCAAAGCTGCTTTTTTACCCTGGACTTCCCAAATGGAAGCAAAGACCTGCATCACTTTTATTTCAAAATCTTTATCCTGCGGGCGGAATGTTTTATTTTGGTAAATGATGGACTGTGCATCCGTATCATTGGATTTGATTTCCTGAGTATGTTGCCGCTTTAATTTCTCAAGAATTGCTTTTTGAGCTTCTTCCTTTGTCATTTTCGGCTGCTTCATTATATATTCAATGTCGGGAATCACCGTTTGCGTACCGATGTCACCGAGCTCGATATCGTCTTCATTGCCGTTGACGGCATTGTAAAGTCCTTCACCGGACGCCGCCATTTTGATGTGGTCGCTGCCCGCTTTCCGGTCCACTTTCAAGGTGTATGTATATTTCCAGTACGGGACAAACTTGAGAACGACATCTTTAACTTCGCCGAATGAGGATTTACCGGCTGCAGCCGCGCGTTCGATCGGCATATTGATGGCAGAGGCACGGATACCGAGCGTTTCCTTTTTGTCGGCATGGAATCTTTCAGGCTCCGGTTCCGGAATGTCATAAGACTGCGGCAAGGGACGGTCCGCTTCAATATATTCCGATTCTTTTCGGGAGGGGGTATGCGCACCGAATATTGCGGCGGTGTAATCTGTTTCCTCGGGCGCTTCAAAAATATCGCTGAAATCGTAATTTTCAACGGGTGTGTGTGTTTCCGAATGATCTCTTTCATAAAATTCCGGCAAAACACCGCTGTTCGGGTTTTTCGAATTGGCAAAAACGCTTACAGGGTCAAAGTTTTTTTTTTGATCTAAGAGAGATTCCAAACAGTAGTTACCGACAACGCTTTCCAAGGTTTCGCGGCTTAAATTGGCAACCATAAATGCCCCGACGTAGCGTGCAAGCGCATCCCTGTCCCAGATCATCACGCCTGTATCTTCCGCATATTTCTGAACGGTTTCTTCGCCGCCTTTGATTTTCTTGGTCGTGATGTAAAGGCTGTTTTTGCCGTTTGCCTGCTGCGTAAACCGTTCCAACGTGTTCAAATTACCTTCTATATCGCATTTGACCCAAATTTCATAATCCTGACGCTTACCGATAATGTCGCAGAACGTGCCTTCACTTGTTTCATATCCGTACGATTTGAACATTTCCAAAAGGAGCCGCGTTAATTCCTGTTTCATATTTCTGATCTCTGATCTTTAATTGAAATAAATAATCTGTGAAATAATATCTAGTAAACACATTTTATTATAAATACATTCAGTCATACCCGAATCGGGTAAATCATTCAACTATCCGGGTATATTTACCGTTGATTCGCTTATACGGTTTGCTTATCCTGTCATATTTGTTCTTTAAAAATCAACTTTCAGAAACATATATATTTTTTGAAAAATATTTCTCTTATGTTGAGTCCTCTGCATTTGCCGAAAAATATATTCGGGTAACAGTGTGACTCTCTTTCATTCGGTTGATTTCATCTATTCCGAATGTCAAAAAAATCCTGGGAGGGATTACTATCGCTTTAAATGATATTTTGGAAACCGAGATTCCCTATATAAATTTGCAGGTTTCCGATGTTGTATTTGCAATTATCGTTCTTATTGCGGCGTTTATTATCGCGCGTATTTTGATCAGTGTTTTTAAACGACTCTTAAAACGCACAAAAATTCCGGAATTGGCGGCCAGCTTTTTGGTCCAGCTTATCACGGCACTTTTGTATGTCGCTGTTTTACTGGCGTTCTGCTCGGCACTCGGTATTACGGTCAGTTCTATCGTTCTCGGTCTTTCTGCCGTGATCGGTTTGATCTTGGGTTTCGGTATGCAGGACACATTAACCAATTTAGGCGCCGGTGTCTGGCTCGCCGTTTTGGAGCCTTTTAAGAAAAATGATTATATCACGGTTTCCGGTCAAACCGGATATGTAAAAGACGTCGGGCTCATGTCAACCGAACTGATTACACCCGACAACACTTACATTATGATTCCGAATAAAATGGTCTGGAACAGCGCTATCGTCAATATGTCTCATTTGCCGACACGCCGCTTTGAGATTACCATGACCTTCAATCTGCTCGGCGACGTTGACAGCACCATCCGCGCCGTGACGGATGTTTTGAAAAGAAACCCCGAAGTTCTTCAGACGCCTGAACCGAAAATTTATATCTCGAATTTGACGGCAACAACTGTTGATCTTCAGATTCGCGCGTGGGCCGGAACAGAAGATATCAGCACGATTGCAACAACCGTTAAAGAAGAATTGCTTCGTGAATTTGATGATAAAAAGTGAAAACCGTTGATTTATTCAACATTTTTCATTTTTTCTTTTTAATTTATTGTGATCATTTTTTCTATTTGTCATCACTTCATTTTTCTGTTTTCTCTCTTTTGAGTGTCTTACTGTATTCTTTTTCACTTTCCGTTTTCACCCGAATGATTTATATACACCCTCCCTTAAAGTTCGAGATTGGTAACATTTATAGATGATAAATGTTGGTGATAAATCATGAAGATTGCAATTTTAGGAGGAACCGGTAATATCGGTAAAGGCTTTGCGCTCCGCTGGGGACAAATCCACGATGTTATTGTCGGCTCAAGGGAAAAGGAGAGAGCACAAGAAGCAGCAAACGAATACACTGCTTTCTTAAAGGAAAGATCACTGCCGTCGAAGATTACGGGAGATGAAAATAAAGCTGCGGCTGAAGTTGCCGACATTGTCGTGATTGCGATTCGTTATGATCAGATTCCGTCCGTTATGGAACACATTAAACCGGCACTCTGTAACTGCCAAACTGTTTTATCTGTTGTCGTTCCGATGATCAAAGACCGCTGTTACCTCAATATGGGAACCGAACCGGTCAGAATCGAAGTCGACCCCGAAGAATACAATGCGGATTACTTCTGTTACGCCGTTCCGAAAACCGGCAGCGCCGCAAAAGAAATTCAGGCGCTTCTTCCGCCGGGAATCGATTTAGTGGCTTCATTCCACAACGTTTCCGCAAAGCGTTTGGAAGACTTTGACAAAGACATGGATTTGGACATCGCTGTCTGCGGCAACAACAAACAGACAAAAGACGTTATCATGCAGCTTGTCCGCGACATTCCCGGCTTGAACCCCGTTGATGTCGGTCCGCTTGAGGCAGCCGCATTGACCGAGCCGATTACGCCGCTTTTGCTCAACGTCGCAAAAATGAACAAAGAACTGCGCCACGCAGGTATTAAGTTTACTTAAAAAAATCTGCCCGCTTCGCTCACAGAATTTCATGGGCGGGGGAATTGTGGTGTTGACAGAAAATCGCTTACGCGATTTTTCTGGCTTCGCCTGCTATTTTTTGTTTCGTTCGTCAACGCGATCACTTTTCTGTTTTCAAGAAAACGGACATTCGTTTTTTATTTTCTATTTACGGTTCGTTTTGTTATGGTGCAAAATTTTATACTTGTAACAGGTTTATATTTGTAAATTTAAGTGAAATTAAAGAGTGTTGATTATGGCTCAATTTACAACTATTTCAGAAATTCTTGAAGCCGTCGAAGAGCAGGAGCTTGATTTTGTCAAATTTCATTTCTCCGACGCCGACGGCGTTTTTAAGGAAATCGATGTTCCTTCCGCGCTTCTTGAAAATGCTTTTTCGAAAGGATTGCCGTTTGACAATTCCGTCGGCGGTACTTTCAAGCCGACAGGTGCGGATTTGATGCTCAAGCCCGATCCGAGAACATTTTCCATTTTAGACTACGGGAATTCGAAACAAAAATACGGGCGTGTCATCTGTGAATTGACTTTTCTGGACGGCCAATCCTTTGAAGGCTGTGTCAGAAGCGCTTTAAAATTGTTCGTCCGCAAAATTTACCAGGCCGGTTACACTTTCTCGGTTTCCTCTTCTCTCAGTTTTTATCTCTTTGACGCTTCTTTTGCTTCTTCCGGCGGATCGCTTTCTCTCGGCCCCGATACAATTCTGAAAACGGAAACTGTCAAGCGTGAACTTCTTTCGGCTTTCAATATTGCCGAAATTGATATTGCTTCTCTGCGTCAGACACATGCGGGCGGACCGATTGCTGTTGTTTTCAAAGAAGGCAGCGTTCTTCGAACAGCCGATAACATCATGACCGCCAAATATCTGGTTACTGATGTCGCCCGCCGTCATAATCTGCACGCCTCTTTCATGCCGAAGCCGGCAACCGCAATGGAAGGCCTGGCAACAACTTTCGGCTTCACACTCATGAAAGATGAATTCAATGAATTTTACCATCCCGACCAGGATATGATGATTTCGGACAAAGCCCGCGGATTTATTGCGGGAATTTTCAAACACATCCGCGCGATTTGCGCCGTTACCAATCCGACTGTCAACTCTTATAAAAGAATTGTTCAAAAAGGAAAGGCGCCTTATTATGTTTCCTGGTCCGCCGTTGACCGCAATTCGCTTATCCGCCTGCCGTCTTCACGCGGCCGTGCAACTAAAATCGAAGTTCAGAACGCGGATTCTTCCTGCAACCCGTACCTCTCACTCCTTGTTTTGTTGGCCGCGGGTATTTCGGGCATTGATGAAAATTTAATGCCGATTGAGGCCGTCAACTTTGAAACGCATGACTATTCCGAATCCGAGAAACAGGCACTTTCCGCCGGCGCGCTCCCGAATACGCTGCGTGAAGCTCTTCTCGCTTTTAACGGCGACGCTTTGATTAAAGACGCGCTCGGCGAATCTGTTTCCACCTCCATCTATCAGACGGGAACACTTGAATGGAGCGATTATATCGGCCGCGTTCACGCGTGGGAAGTTGAAAAATATTTATAATTATAATGAAAACGAAGTGGTTTATTTGACAAACGATTCAAAATCATTGGACGCTATCGCGTCTCTTCTTGAAAAATATTCAAACGCACACGGTATTTCCGGCAATGAAGATGAAGTCCGCCGTCTTTTGAAAGAGGATTTGAAAGACTGTACGGATGAAATCAAATCCGATGCGCTCGGCAGTTTGATTGCTGTCCGCAAAGGCAGTTCACCAAGCGGGCCGACTATTATGCTGGCGGCGCATATGGACGAAATCGGTCTGATGGTCAAATACATCGAAGACAACGGTTTTATCCGGTTCGCCAAGTTCGGTGGCTGGTTTGACCCGACGCTTCTCAACCAGCGCGTTATTCTCCATGGCACCCGGGGTGATCTTTACGGCGTTATCGGCTCCAAGCCGCCGCACGTCATGACGCCCGAAGATGCCAAGTCACCCGTCAAACACAAAGACTTATTCATTGACATCGGCGCGAAAAATGCCGAAGATGTCAAAAATCTCGGTGTTGAAGTCGGCACCTGGATCACTCCCGACCGCAAATTCGCCAAGCTTGCTAATGACCGCGTGACCGGCAAATGTTTCGATAACCGCGCCGGCGTCGCTTTAATGGTTGAAGTGATGCGCCGTTTGAAAGGAAAAGACATCAAATCTACTGTCTGCGCCGTCGGAACCGTTCAGGAAGAAGTCGGCCTGAAGGGCGCCAAAACCGCTTCTTACGCCGTTGACGCCGATGTCGCCGTTGCGCTTGACACGACCGTTCCCGGTGACCACCCGGGGATTACAAAACTCGATTCTCCGCTTGAAATCGGCGCGGGACCGATCGTTTCGATTTCCGACGCTTCCGGACGCGGGTTGATCGCGCACCCGCAGGTTGTCAAATGGCTCCGCGAATCCGCCGATAAACTTGATATGGACATTCAGCTCAATGTCGGTGAAGGCGGCACGACTGACGCTTCCGCGATTCATCTGACAAAAGACGGCATTCCGACGGGAGCGATTCAGATTGCGACGCGCTACATTCACTCACCGGTCGAAGTCGTCGACTTGAATGACATTGAAGAAAGTGTTGAGCTGACGGTTGCCGCAATCGAAAGAGCGCATAAATATTTCTCAAAAAAAGTTGAATGAGCGGTAACAAAATCTTTTAATTTTTAACCGCCTTTCATTTTCTGTTTTACAATTCATATATTTTGGAGGATGCAAGCATGGGATTATTTAATTCCGAAATGACGCCTGAAAAAGCCATTGAGGCGCTCGGCTCTGACAAAGAGCAAAAGGTTGAACAGGGGAAAGAGTTTCTGGCCGGCGGCGGTTCGGAAATATTGCCGTTTATGGTCAAGCGTTTCGGAGAAATCGTTCCGCAGGCGGCACGTTCTAAAAAGCATCAAGCGGCTGCCGAAAATTTATATACTCTTTTATGTAATGCTGATCTGCCGGCCGAATTGTGTACGTCTTTTGTTGAAGCCCTTCTGAATGCGCCCGATAATGTTGAATTCATTCTTGACGGCCTTCCGGCCGGCGTTGTCATTAACAGTTACCCGTTCCTTGAAGCAACGCTTCGGGATGCGGATGTCGAGACAAAGAAAAAAGTCGTTCCGCTCCTCGATAAAATCCATCTGCCGCCTTCTGTTCTTCCGATTCTTGCTTCTTTCTTAAACCGCGAATCGGGTTACGCGGCGGAAGCGTTGATTTTGATTCCGCAGGTCGACGGCGATTTATCTCCCGTCTCCGATGCGCTTTACGGTATGCTTGACCTTTATCCGCTCGGCGATAACGCCGCTCAGGCCATATTGGAAATGCGCGGCCGGCTGCCGCCCAATATTGAAAAACTGAACCAATATTTGATGGATTTCAGTTCCCAGGTTCAGAAGAGAGCGATTCGGGTCGCGGTTCCGCTGGCCGAAGACAATTCCGCCGTTTACGCGCTTCTCGAAAAATCGATTCTGGCTGACGAATCCGCCCGTGTTCACACGCTTGAAGTTCTGGAGAAAAAAGAAACGCTCCGCCCCGACCAAATGGATCTGGTCTGGATGATTCTGGTTCATTCCGATTCTCCGTTTACGGAAGAGCGCGGCATGAAGTTTTTCGGAAGAATCGAGAAATCCGTCCGTCCGCTGATTGTTCACTACGCTCAGAACGGCACCTCCCAGGAGATTGCCCGCGCTTTCAAATGTATCAGCTTCATGAAAGAAGAAGGGCCGCGTATCTGCCGCGAACTTCTGAATGTTTATATGTCCGATGACAGTCTTCTCTTTGACCGCGCCGGATATTCCGCTTTTCCCATCATTGCGGGCATGATGAAAGTTAACTGCGGTGATGATGCGATGGCAGCTGCGCTTGCCAAGAAAATGCGCGATTACTGCACGCAGAACAATTTGGACACGCCGACGGAAGTCATGGCGCTCCTGGCGCCTGAAGAATTGTCGGATGTCATTGAATGGTCATTCAAGCGCATCTTTGATTCTTACGGCATCGGTTACACGGCGCAGTACACCGAAGAAATGCTTTCGGGCATTTCCCAACTGGTGGGTTTCGAAGCGGCCGTTATGAATTCTTTCATTAAAGCCATCGGATTTACTTACAGTTACGAAAGCGGTGAGAACAATCCGATTCTTTCGCACAAAGAAACGGCAGCCGCTATCAACCGTCTGCGTTCCGTCAACACGCCGGCAACAAGTAATATTCTGCATTTGATTTCCCGCAAAAAAGATCTGGAAATTACGCAGACAGACCCGGCAGGCAATGTGATTTCTTCTTTTATGCTTTCATTTGAAGAACACAGACGGCTGGCATTGGATGAACTGGAGCGCCGCGGTTTTCCAGCTTACAATCCGGTGAATTATCTGAAACAGGAAAAGCCGCGTTATTAACGGCATTTTCTTTTCATTTTTTAACGGTTAAATATTCTGTTTCTCTTTTTTTTTCGAAGTCACCGATTATTTTTTATGTCACTTTTGTTATTTTTCACCATTATAAAATTCGGTGCTTATTATGCAAGAAAAAATTATTGAAATTGCTAACCGCATTAAGGAGCTTCGTGAAGTTTCCGATATTGCGCCTGAGGAGATCGCGTCCGAGATGGATATCTCCGTAGAGACTTATTTGAAATATGAGAACGCGGAAGCCGACATTCCGGCCAGCATACTTTTGGAAATCGCCAATTTCTTCAAAGTTGACATGTCTCTTCTTTTAACGGGAGAGTCGCCGCGCATGAATGTTTTTACGGTGACGCGCGACGGCAAAGGTGTGTCCGTTGAGCGCCGCAGCCAGTACAAATACCAGGCGCTTGCGGAGAAATTTATCGGCAAAAAGATTGAACCGTTTATCGTCACGGCCGAACCCAAAGACGGGGACCCGACACTTCACTCTCACCCCGGACAGGAATTCAACTACATTTTAGAAGGCAGTTTAAAGATTTACATTCACAGTAATGAAGTCATTTTAAATCCGGGCGACTCGATTTATTTCGATTCCAATTATCCGCACGCCATGAAAGCGCTTGACGGAAAGCCTGCAAAGTTCCTGGCAATCATTCTCTGATGCCGTTATGAAACGTCTTTTATTTCCAATTATCCTTTACGAGAGTTATTTATGAGTAATCTGATCCATGATTTTGTTTCAAAAACCGAGTTTGAGTCCTACGAAGATTTTAAAGAAAATTTCAAACTCAATATTCCGGAAAATTTCAATTTCGCTTACGATGTGCTTGACCGCTATGCAGAAACCGATCCCGAAAAAATCGCTTTTGTGTGGTGCGATGATAACGGCAACGAAAAAATTATGACGTTCGGCGCGTTAAAAACCGAAACCGACAAAGCCGCTAATCTTTTCAGAAAACACGGCGTTAAGAAGGGTTCCGCAATCATTTTGACGCTTAAAAGCCATTATACTTTCTGGATCTGTCTGCCTGCGCTTCACAAAATCGGCGCGATCGCCGTTCCTGCAACGCATATGCTTAAAGAGCGCGACATTGTTTACCGTCTTGAAAAATCCGGTGCCTGCGGTGTTGTGGGGATCAATGAAGGGGGCTTGGATTTGATTTTTGACGCTGCGCTTCAAAAAATGGGCAAAACCCATTTCCTGAAACTGAATGTCGGCGGCAATTCCGAAGGCGCCGCCGGCTGGCTCGATTTTGAAACGGAACTGGCCGCTTCCTCCGCTGATTTTGTCCGGCCGACGGGTGATGAGGCATCTAAAAACACCGACGATATGCTTTATTATTTCTCGTCCGGAACGACCGGTTTTCCGAAGATGGTCTGCCACAATTTCGCTTATCCGCTCGGCCACATTTTAACGGCCGGTTACTGGCAGAATGTCAGCGACAACGGCCTTCATTACACAATGGCTGACAGCGGCTGGGCAAAATGTGTTTGGGGCAAAATGTACGGTCAATGGATTTGGGGCACATCCGTTTTCATTTACGATTACGACCGCTTTGACGCCGGCAACATGATGATGAAAATCGCTCAGTACGGCGTGACGACTTTCTGCGCGCCGCCGACCACTTACCGTTTCTTTATCAAAGAAGATTTGTCCAAATATAATTTCAGCACGCTTCAATACTGTGTCGTCGCTGGTGAACCGCTCAATCCGGAAGTTTATGAAAAGTTCAAAGAGTTTACGGGCATGCAGCTGATGGAAGGATACGGTCAGACAGAATTGATCGTCTGTATTGCCACCCTCCCCTGGATGACTCCGAAGCCCGGGTCAATGGGCAAGCCCGTTCCCTGTTATGACATTAAAATCATTGACCGTGAAGGCAATGAATGCGATGTCGGTGAAGAAGGTGAAATCGTCGTCGGCGTTTCCGAAAATCCGGGCTCAAAGAATATCTCGGCATTGCCGCCGGGCTTTTTCTCGGGATATAAATTCGACGATGAAAAAACCCATGATTCCTGGCACGACGGTTATTACCATACCGGTGATACGGCTTGGAAAGATGAAGACGGCTACTTCTGGTTTGTCGGCCGAACGGATGACATCATCAAAAGTTCCGGTTACAAAATCGGTCCGTTTGAAGTCGAAAGCGCGCTCATTCAGCACCCTGCCGTTTTGGAATGCGCCATCACGGGCGTTCCGGACCCGGTCCGCGGCCAGGTGGTGAAGGCGACGATTATTCTGACAAAAGAATACAAAGACAAAGCGTCCGACGAGCTCAAAAGAGAGCTTCAGAATCATACAAAAAGGATTACGGCGCCCTACAAGTATCCGAGAATCATTGAATTCGTTGACGAACTTCCGAAAACAATCAGCGGTAAAATCAGACGCATTGAAATTCGTGAGGAAGACGCTCATATGAAGAAAGAAGAATGAGTCTTCTTTCTCCTTCTTCTTTTCCCGTTTTTATTTGTCATTTCTGTGACGCTTTTTGTCTCTCATTGTCATTAATTATAAATACAGTTATTTCTTCCAATAGGGTAAATGAATGAGTTTATTCTCTTCGAGTTATTTTTCTAAGAGGTGGATTAATGTCTGAATTACAAGAAAAACAGTCTCCTTATCCGGCGATTCACGCGCTTGAATGTAAGGCCTGCGGCCGATGCATTTTGGATTGCCCGAAAAAGGTTTTGGAGATGGGATCGGTTTTGAACGAACGCGGTTACACGTATGTGGTCTACAAAGGTGAAGGCTGCAGCGGCTGCGGTAATTGCTATTACATGTGCCCCGAGCCGAACGCGATTGAAGTGCACGTGCCGAAAAAAACCAAAACGGAGGCCTGAGTTATGTCTGTTCAATTGATCAAAGGAAATACGGCCGTCATCATCGGTGCGATGTATGCCGGCTGTGATTGTTATTTCGGTTATCCGATTACGCCCGCCAGTGAAATTCTGCACGAGGCATCCCATTACTTCCCGCAGGCCGGGCGCAAGTTCGTTCAGGCCGAATCTGAAGAGGCGGCCATCAATATGGTTTACGGTGCCGCCGCAACGGGACACCGCGTTCTGACGGCATCTTCGGGTCCCGGCATGAGTTTGAAGCAGGAGGGCATTTCTTATTTGGCCGGCGCCGAATTGCCGGCAGTCATTGTTGACATTCAGCGTGCGGGGCCCGGTCTCGGAAACATCGGTCCCGAACAGGCCGATTACAACCAGGCGGTCAAGCCCGGCGGACACGGCAATTATAAAAACATCGTTCTCGCTCCGAATTCCGTTCAGGAAATGTGCGATTTGACGTACAAAGGATTTGATTTGGCGTTCAAATACAGAAATCCCGTTATCATTTTGTCCGACGGTGTTTTGGGTCAGATGATGGAACCGGTTGTTTTTCCTGAAAAAGCGATTGAGCCTGTTATTGATACGACATGGGCGGTCTCCGGAACGGAAGACACAAAGAAGAATCTTGTCACATCCATTTTCCTGGATTTCGCCCAGCAGGAAGCCTTCAACATGAAGCTTCAGCAGAAGTATCAGGAAGTCGCCGAGAATGAGCCTCTTTTTGAAAAGTATATGACGGATGACGCGGACATCATTTTGGTATCTTACGGTATCAGCAGCCGTATTTCAAAGAGCGCCGTCGACGAAGCCCGCAAGGAAGGGCTGAAAGTCGGTTTGTTCCGTCCGATCACTTTGTTCCCGTTCCCGGAAAAGGAACTCCAGAAAATCGCTGAACGCGACTGCACATTCATTGCCGTTGAAATGAGCGCGGGACAAATGCGCGATGACTTGATGCTTGCGATCCGCTGCAAACGTCCGGTTGAATTGGTCAGCCGTCTCGGCGGAAACATCATTGAAATCGGTAAAGTCATGGATAAAATCCGCGAAGTTGCGGCAGAGAGGAAGGTGTAATCATGGCAGGCGAAGTTAAAAAATGCGGATGCTCTGGATCAGGCGAGGAAAAAGTTTTCATGAAACCCGAGAGCATGAATGATACTTATTTCAGAAAAGGCGGCGCTGCACCGACGGCAACGCATTACTGCCCGGGCTGCGGCCACGGCGTGATCCACAAACTCATCGGCGAAGCGATTGACGACCTCGAGATGCAGGACCGCTGCGTCCTGATCAGTCCGGTAGGCTGCGCTGTTTTCGCTTATTATTATTTCGATTTCGGCAACGTTCAGGTCGCTCACGGGCGCGCGCCCGCCGTCGGAACGGGTATTTCCCGCGCGCAGGACAACGCGGTCGTCATTTCCTATCAGGGCGACGGCGATTTGGCGTCCATCGGCTTGAACGAAACGATTCAGGCTGCCAACCGCGGCGAAAAGATGTCCGTCTTTTTCGTCAACAACACGGTTTACGGCATGACCGGCGGCCAGATGGCGCCGACCACGCTGATCGGCGAGAAGACGGTAACCTGCCAGGACGGTCGCGACCCGAACTTTGCAGGCTACCCGCTTCATATGTGTGAAATTTTGAACAACCTGACGGCGCCTGTTTTCATTGAGCGCGTGTCGGTGTCCGACATCAAGCACATCAGAAAAGCCAAAGCGGCCATCAAAAAAGCGCTTGAAATCCAGCGCGACGGCAAAGGTTATGCATTCGTTGAAATCCTGTCGGGATGCCCGAACAATTTGAAACAGGATGCTAAAGGATCGATTGATTTCATCAACGAGCAGATGGAAAAAGAATTCCCGCTCGGCAATTTCAGAGACAGGACAGCCGATGTCACGCCGCTCATCCGCCCGCAAAGCGATTTCTCGAAAGTTTCGCTGGACAAAATTTTCGGCGTCGGTGCCGGTATTGAAACAGCAAAATCCGACCCGGACTTTAAAGATTGCCTTGTCAAAATCGCCGGCTTCGGCGGTCAGGGTGTTTTGTCAATGGGCATTATTTTGGCGCAGGCCGGCATTTCCGGCGGCAAAAATGTGTCCTGGTATCCGTCTTACGGGCCCGAACAGCGCGGCGGCACATCCAACTGTTCCGTTGTTTTGTCCGGCAATCCGATCGGCTCTCCGATTGTTTACACGCCCGACATTTTGGTGGCCTTGAATCGCCCGTCTTTGGAAAAATTCGATAAAGATGTCAAACAAGGCGGTTACCTGATTTACGATTCATCAATTGACAACTATACGCCACCTTGCGGCGTGAAAGCACTTTGCGTTCCGGCTTTGGAGATTGCAACTCAATCGGGGTCTGCAAAGGCTGTGAATACGGCAATGCTCGGTGTCATTTTGGCTTTGGGTGCGACGGGATTATCGCAGAAGGAGTTTGAAGAAGCGGTTGCAGAATCGTTTTCGGATAAACCCAAGTTGATTGATATGAATTTGGGCGTTTTGAAGGCAGGATTTGATTGGGCGAAAGAGAATTTATAAAAGAGTAAATTCAATATTTACTCTTTTCTATTTTTTAAAAATGTTTATTCTGTAATATTTTCTTGCAGGTGTTTGTAAATATTTGCAGCTTGATGGTAACTGAATTTTGGTGGCAATGCATTTCCAATCATTAATGCAAGAGCTGTTCTCGGAATTGTTGTCGGAAACTTATAATCTTTCGGAAACGATTGTAATAATGCAGCTTCTCTTGCCGTAATACATCTATTTTTTTCAGGATGCAAAAAGCGTCCTTTTGACGGGTTCAAACAACCACCAGTTATTGTAGTAGAATAATCATCCCATCTCAATCTCCCATAAATGTCGTTAAAACCAACATTTTTCTTTTTATGGCATGGTAATGTATATTCCGGTGGCAAATCTTTCCGACTTCCTCCGTTTTTTGGAGTTATTCGAATTCTTTCCATTACTTTTTCTGTATGATTCGGAAATATTTTATGAATCTCATCAGTGGTTTCATCTTCCGATTCAAGTTTTCCGATAGTATCCCTCACAGTCACTGTTTTATTATTGGGTTTGGCAATCTCAAGTTTTCCAATTCTTGAACCAACCATTACTAATCTTTTGCGACTTTGTGGTACACCATAACCTTTGACATCCACCACATCAAATTTTGGATTATAACCAAGTTTTTCTAATTCTTTTACGGTTTCCTTGAATTTGTCGTAATTAGCTAATCCCGGAACATTTTCCATCATAATTGTTAAAGGCTCCAATTCTTTAACAAGTCGTAAATATTCCAAAATCAAATCATTTCTTTCATCGTAGATATTTTCTGACCGGTTTAATCTTCTCACTGATGAGAAACCCTGGCATGGTGGGCATCCTGCTAAGAGGTGTAATGGTTCACCATTTAAATGTTTTTTAATTTCATTTGCTTTTATTTTTCTGATATCTTTCTGAATCACTTTTGTATTTTTATGATTCATTTTAAAAGCCAAAATGGCTTTTTCTTCGATTTCCACAGCTACTTTTGTTTCAAATCCTGCTTGTTGTAAACCTTCGGTTAAACCACCACAACCTGCAAATAAGTCTATAGAATTTAATTTACTCTTCATTTTTTAATGCTCTTATCTCGGCTTTGATGCTATCCATAAGTTTTTTATCGAAATCTGGAACACCAACATCTGTTAAATTTCTTAATATAAATTGAACTAATGGGGATAAAAAGGGTTCAGATATCCGTATTCTGTTTTCTCCGGATATGGGATCTTTATATTCTAGACACGAACCCAGCTCTTCACCATCTGGCAATTCTATCTTAATTGTTTTAATTTTTTTTGGACATAATATTCCATCGGTGTATTTAGT
>CAYUQC010000043.1:0-17022 GCA_964446755.1 uncultured Methanosarcinales archaeon | reverse complement strand
GGTAATTCTCTTACCGTTACGGGCGACATGAGTTTGTACGCCGTTTGGGACGAAGCCGGAAGCAGCACAGTTACGATCAATGTCACCAAAATCTGGAACGACAACAACAACATAAGCACTACCCGTCCGTCAACCATAAATGTCACTTTAACAGCCGACGGCATTCCTGTTGACAGTTCTGTCATCCAGTTGGATGACAGCAATTCGTGGGAAGGCAGTTGGACAAATATGCCGAAGTACAACGGCAGTACAGAAATCGTTTACAATGTGAGCGAGTCCGACGGTGTTCCTGCGGGATATCTCTCTGCAATTACATCTGTCGGGAATGATTTTACAATCACGAACAGTTTAGATACAGTTTCAACCGTCAACATCAAAGTTATTAAAGAATGGGACGATGATGACAACAGAGACGGCAAACGCCCTGAAAATCTGACAGTTCAGTTGATTGATGTCAACAACTCAAATAATGTCGTTGCTGAGGTGTATTTGAATGCGTCTGTTCTTTGGACATATACATGGCAGGATTTGCCCGAAGAAGTAAACGGTTATGTGTTTGATTATGATGTTCAGGAAGTCGTTCCGACCGGTTATAATACAGGTTCGCCTTCAATGATCCCGTCAGGAAACACGGTTACTTACACTTTCACTAACACGTATGTTCCCGAAAAAACAGACATCAAAATCATCAAAGTGTGGAATGACGACGGCAACAAAAACAACAAACGTCCCGCTTCCATTACGGTCAAGTTAATGAACGGCAGCACTGTCGAAGACACATTAACCTTGTCAGGCAGCTCGACTGCTCCCGAATGGACAGATACGTGGACAGATGTGCCGAAGTATGCCGGCGGTCTTGAAATTGACTACCGTGCCGTTGAAGTGGTGCCGAACAATTACACGCAAACGGGTAACGTCAAGGACAGTGTGAACAACACGGTCACAATTACCAACAAATACACGCCGGGAACGGATCCCGGACCCGGTCCGGGGCCGTCGCCTTCACGAGATTCCGGATCCTCTTCACCGGGAGACCCCACGGAAGCGTTCGAAAACGAGCCGGATGTACAGGCGCAAAGTTCGGCAGTGACGGCTCCGCTTTTCATTGTCATATTGGTGGTTCTGGCAGGCATTATCTTTGTGAGATGGAACAACCGCAGACAGGAGCTTAAGAAATAAGATCCGTTAAACCAAACAAAATGAGTTGTTGAAAAACAACTCATTATTTTGTATTTTTGAGCCCTTGGTTTTTCTTTTTAATCAAACAATTGGGGATGAAATCATTTTTCACGCAAAATTCAAACAAATTTTAAGCATTTTTATTATTGTTTTGATTCTGTTTTCGCTCATCGGAACAGCGGCCGCTTTACCGCGCAATTTTATTGTCGTCTTTGAATATGATGAAGAAACTTATTACAAAAAATCCGTGCCGCGGTTCACTGTCATGTCGGAAGTTGAGCCGCCCGAAAAAGAAGGATATATTTTCGGCGGATGGTACCTGGACCGCGCCTGTACGCAGCCGTATGATTTCAGCCAACCTGTCAACGAAGGATTTTACCTCTACCCGAAATGGATTTCCAAAAACGGAACGGATGATATTTCATCGTCTCAAAACAATTCACCGCTCGGGGATGTTTTCGCTTCCGGTTATACAAAACCGATTTCTTCCGATATGCTTGCCGTTATATTGGTGGCCGCATTGGTTGTTTGTTTCGGGGGCCCGTATTTATTTTCTAAAATCCGAAATAAATTTAAATAAATAATAAATGTAAATTGATATATTTTTATATCTCAACTTACTTATTTTTTTATATACAGAAACGGGTTTTAAAAAATGTCTCATTTCATTTTCAGACGGTTATCAGCGATTCTGATGCTTTTGCTGATTCTCTTTGCGCTTGTCGGGCCGGCAGCCGCCGCGCCGCGCAATTACATCGTCGTGTTCACATTTGATGATGAAACTTATTACAAAAAATCCGTGCCGCGGTTCACAGTTATGACGGAAATCGAAACGCCCGAGAAAGAAGGATATGTTTTCGCCGGGTGGTATCTGGACCGCAATTATACGCAGCTGTATGATTTCAATCAGCCGGTGAATGAACCGTTTTACTTATACGCGAAATGGATCCCGAATAATTCAACTGAAGCCGTTTCATGGTCTGATTTGAATCCGGGGTCAACTGCCGGCACCGCTTCGAATGCGGCGGAAACAAATACTTCCGGCTCGGCGTCAAATAATTCCTCTTCCGGTTCGGGATCAAACGCCGTTTTGCCGATTCCGTCCGAAACGATTAATAAATCTCCGGCACCGGGAAGGCCGGATATTCCCAATCCTGTAGAGTCACTGCCGTCGCCGCAGACACTCGCATTTTTAATCATTGCAGGATTCGGCGCAGCAATTGTTGCTTATTTCCTGCTTCTCAAAAATTAACAGGGTATTGGTTATGATTACAAAACAAACAAAAATAAGAACACTTTCAGCGCTCAGCATTGCTTTACTGATGACGCTGACTCTCACGGGAACAGCGCTTGCTGCTGATAATTTCCTTGTCATTTTCATGTATGATGAAGATACGGTTTATACAAACAAACCCGTTGCCAGATACGCGCGTGTTTCAGAACCCGAACCGCCCGTCAAAGACGGTTACACATTCGGCGGATGGTATACTGAGCCGGACTGCATCAACAAATTTGATTTCGATACACGTATCCCTTCAAAAACAACACTTTATGCCAAATGGATTTCCGGCTCAAACCCGGCAGATTCGGGGTCATCCGGCAGCAATACAACGAATGAACCGCCGTCTTTTAAAATTCCGGGCTTCGGTGCCGCCGCCGGAATTATTGCCGTTCTCGGCGCCGTTTTTATTCTCGGCCGAAAAAGATAACGGTGAAATTTTAATGAATAAAATGAGTGCTCATTTTATTCCTTTTTTTTAAAAAATTAAGCTTCGATAATGTATTTTGTATGTCTCGGCAGAACCGCGACACCTTTGGTTGACGCATTCATTTCAATGCCCGACATTTTTGCTTTGCCGACACCGATGACATTTTCACCCAAAATGATGACATCGTCACCCGAACGGATTGCCGGATCCGCTTCAATAATTCCGGGAGCCAGCAATGATCCTTTCGGGAGAAAGTTATCGATCGTTACCGTATATTGCCCGTCATAATTCTCGGATTTGATCAGCTTTTCGGCGGCTTCAATGGAGAAGGCCAGCTGCCCGAACTGCGGAACCAGAACCGCTAATTGTGTTCTGCCGTCTAAAAGCATGAATTTGGGGAAGTTTCCTTTTATTGTTGTTTCTTCCGTAAACAAAGCGTCGGCAAGCGTTCCGAGCTGGTATCTCGCAATCGCTTTGGCCTGATCCATTTTCTCTTCCGTTCCGCCTCTCTTCAAAAGTGCCGGACGCGGTTTATGCGTTTCCGATTCTTTTTCGGGCGTTGCGTCTTCGACAATTTTATCAACGGCTGTTCTCAGATTTTTTAAGCTTGCCTGAGAGGTCGGGCTTCTTTCCACGGTGTAAATCACGGTTATCCCGAGTTTGGCGGCGGCCGATTCGCAGATTTCGCGGTAAGGGCCTTCGACGTGAGCGACAATATGTTTGTATAGATCTTTGTTTTTGGCCAGATAATCTTCAAGCAAACCGCCGACCCAGGCGCGTTCTTCCAAGTCCCAGTGCCCCGTCACTGTCGTGTCGTAGTGGGCGGCCGGATAAGTCAGTTCCAATTCGCGCGGAATGATGCCCATCGGTGATGTGATAATCAATTCATTGACATATTTGCGGTTGCGTTCAATGGATTGAATAAATTTTTGATGCGACACGGAAATCGAGTACGGTTTTTTGGACGAACACGGGAAAATAACCAAAATTTCTTTTTTCGGGGCCTCATAATTTTCCATAATCCGTTTTGCAAACCGCCGGATTTCAGCACGGTTCTGCGATTCGGAAGTTGTTGCGTAAAGCGTTTCTCTTCGGAAGGTCGGTGCCGTCTTTTCCGCAAGCGGGCTGCCGTCAAAGAGCCGCAGAAGACCCGTCAGCCACGTGCGGACACGGCATTGCCCTTCCACGTATTCACGAATCACGCCGCGTCTTATTTTTTCACGAACCAACGCCATCTCCGATTCAAGCGCGTTGATATTATGTTCCGACAGCAAAGCATATCTTTCGGCGGCGGGCAGTTCTCTCAACATTTTTGCCGTTTTTCCGGCGCATGCGCCGCACCGGCATGGCAGTTCCGTCATATCTTCCAGGAAAAATGTGCCGGCATTTGTCATATATTTATTTGAAAACCCGGCAACTTCTGCGCGCGTGGTATCTAAAATATCGGCTCCCAAATAAATGAGCATGGCCGCGTTTTCGGGCGTTGCTAAATTGGGAAGCCAAAGCGCCGTATCAGCCGGAAGTCTTTCTTTAACATTCACGAAAGCTTCAAAAAATCCGGCGGCATCATCATCAAAAGAGCCGGCGCTCTCCATCATATAAACATCAGCACCCTGTTTTTCAACAGCGAACGTTTCCTTCTCAATCGTTTCCGTCCGGTTGCAGCTGTCACCGCACACACAGCCGTCCGCTTCGATAACCTTCGAATATTTTATGGGACGGATGACGGCAGCTGTCGGGCGTTTGCCGGCTGTTTCCATCCCGCTGATTCTTTCATAAACTTTCCGTTCTCTTTTTTCATGATCCGCTTCGGGGTATGTGAGTGTATATTGGTTTCTCGGCAGAATCAAAAGCATTGATTCGGGCGTTTTTGTAATTTCATCAACGAGTCCCGCGGTGTCCTCTTCCTCCTGTCCGGTTTGCCAAAACGTTCCGAGATTTTTTATCGGAAGTTCTCCGGCGGCGAGTTTGGAGGAATTTACCAAGTAAGGAGTTTGAATAAAAGAGGCCGCCGGCTTTTCGGCGGTTTGATCTGAAATGTAAAGTTTTCCGATGCGGGCAGCCCCGTCCCGATCATCGATTTCAAAAAATTTTGTCATGGACGTTTAAATCCCGTCATTGAATAAAAAAACTCTCATCACTTTCGGAATTCGCAGTTTTCCAAATGGTCATTCACCATACCGACAGCCTGCATATAGGCGTAAATAATCGTTGAGCCCACAAACGAAAACCCGATCTTTTTCAAATCTTTGCTGATTCGGTCCGACAGTTCGGTTGAAACGGGAATATCCGCCGGCGTTTTCGGATGGTTTTGAATCGGCTTGCCGTCAACATATTTCCATAAAAATTCATCCAAGGATCCGTGTTCTTCCTTGAGTTTGAAATAAGCGTTTGAATTGGTGACGGCGGCTTTGACTTTCAGGCGGTTGCGGATGATCCCTTCATTTGAAAGCAGTTCAGCTGTCTTTTTTTCATCGTAATCTTTCATGATTGCGGGATCAAAATTATCATACGCTTTCCGCATAGCTTCCCGTTTTTTCAATATCGTTGACCAGCTTAAACCGGCTTGCTGTCCTTCGAGTATCAGCATTTCAAACAATCTTCTTTCGTCATGAAGCGGCTTCCCCCATTCTTCATCATGGTATTTATGGTCCAACGGCGTTTTTGCCCAATCACATCTTTTCTTTTCGCTCATATACCCCTCTAATATTCGGAATGCACAAAAAGTTTCTGCATTTAAAATATAAAATATTTATACTATCAGTCAAATTTTATAATTATGCCTGAATTTACAAACGCATATGCCGGTCAGCATTATGACCGTAAGTTGACGCATGAAGAACTTGTTCGCGCAATCCGTTTTATGATTGCGGCCGAATATGAAGCGATTCAACTTTATGAACAGCTCGCCGAAAATACGGACAACAAACTCGCCCGGGAAGTCCTTTTGGACATTGCCGGCGAAGAAAAAGAACATGCCGGGGAATTTCTCCGTCTTCTTCATGAAATCCAGCCCAATGAGATTGAATTCTATGACGAAGGCGCTGAAGAAGTCGAAGATATGATCGAAAAACTCAAAAAATCTCCAAACAAAAAAATCGCTGAACCTTCTCAGAGAAAACCGGCAGATGACGACTCTGCTCAAGCGACAAAACCGGCGCCCAAGGCCGCCGCCAAACCCGCTGCAAAATCACCCGCCAAACCGTCCGTAAGAAAATAAATGAATCATTCTGAATGATTCTTTTTTATCTTTTATTTTCCGGCAGCGGATGCGTTTTATTTTCATGCCTATCTTATGATAAATGATCATAAATTAAAAAGGTTTAAATCATAGGCAAGCGTTCTTTTCTTTGCATTTGATTCTTATTCTAAAAAACGTTTCATAATAAAATATATATAAGGAATCAACATGGAAATGCAAACGGAACTGTAAATTGTATTTCGTGTGCGTTTTTATTTCTTATTTGCTCAATCGGTCAGTATTTATGGATCATTACGAAGAACTCAAAAACATTTGTGAAGGCCGTTCAACGGCTGCGCCTGCAGAGCTGTGCTGTTATGCGGCCGACGGCTCTCAGGTCAAAGGAAAACCCGATTATGTTGTTTTTCCCCGAACAGCCGCCGAAGTGTCTCAGATTTTAGCTTATGCCAATGAACATCTCATTCCGGTCACGACCCGCGGCGCGGGAACAGGCTTAGCCGGCGGCGCTGTTCCCGTCAAAGGCGGCATTCTGCTGGACATGTCGCAGATGAACCGGATTCTGAGCATTGACATCAATAATATTCAAGTAACGGTTGAACCGGGGCTTGTTGCCGACAAGCTCAACGAAGCGCTCAAACCGTACGGTTTCTTTTTCCCGCCGGATCCGGGAAGTGCGGCCACCTGTACCATCGGCGGCCAGATCGCAAACAATGCAAGCGGTATGCGCTGTGTGAAATACGGCACGACAAAAAATTATGTTCTGGACCTGGAAGTGGTTCTCGCCGACGGCAGTATCATTCATACCGGCAACAGTTGCTTAAAATCATCTATCGGTTACGATTTATCCCGGCTTTATGTCGGCTCGGAAGGAACGCTCGGCGTCATCACCCAAGCGGTTTTGAAAATCGCGCCGCTTCCGAAATTCAGAAAATTGATTATGATTTCTTTCCCGTCTCCCGAAAATGCCGGATTATCCGTCTCCCGCGTTTTTGCGGCAGGCGTCACACCGTCCGCCTGTGAAATTTTGGACAAAACATCCGTTTCAATTTTAACGAAACTGGATCCGGATGTTATTTTTCCGCGTGACGGGGATGTTGTTCTGTTTGAAGTGGACGGCAGCAGCAAAACCGCTGTGGACGAATCGGCAGAACTGCTTGCAAAAGCCTGCGAAGAGATTTCAAGCAGCATTCTGATTACGGATGACCCTGTTAAAATGAAAGAGATCTGGGATGCCAGACGGCTTCTCGGCGCTGCCGTTTCAAAGCTTGACCCGACAAAAACACGCATTTACGTCGGTGAAGATTTGGGCGTTCCGATTCAGAAATTGCCGCAGATGATTGCAAAAGTTTATGAAATTACCGGGGATGTCGGCATCACGCCGATGATTTACGGGCACGTCGGCGACGGAACAGTCCACGTCGGTTTATTTATTGATGTTTTGGATAAAAACGAATGGAAGAAGCTGGATATCGCTGCCGATAAACTGCATTTGGCAGCCATCGAGCTCGGCGGAACGGTCAGCTCAGAGCACGGCATCGGCGCAGCGCGCGGCATGTATATGGAAAAACAATGCGGCTCGGCATTTGAAGTAATGAAAGCTATCAAAAAAACCCTTGACCCGAACGGAATACTCAATCCCGGGAAATTGGGGCTTTAAAAAACGGAATTAAGAGGAATTGACAAATATGTCTTTTAATCAGGTGGATCAAAGAGATTTATACCGCTGTGTCAGCTGCGGCAACTGCCGCTCTGTCTGTCCCGCGTTTGAGCAGACCGGCCGCGAATCTAAAAATACGCGCGGCCGCATTTTAGTCATCCGCGATGTCTGCGAAGGAAAACTGGATGACGCATCTGTTTTTGACAGCATTAATACATGTACGACATGCGGTTACTGTGCCGTCGCCTGTCCCGCAGGCGTTCATCCGCCGGATTTGGTTGAAGGCGCGCGCAGCGGTCTTGTGGCCGAAGGAAAGATGACGCCGACACAGATGAAAATCCGCGACACTGTGACACAGTATTCCAATACCCTCGGAGATGCCGGCTCCCGCCTCGGCTGGATGGAAGGCACCGGTCTTGTTCTTCCGGAGAACCCGAAAGCAGTTTATTTTGTCGGCTGTTTGGATGCATACCGCTATCCTGAAACCGCGGTCAGCACTTACAGAATTCTCAATAAATTGGGCGTCGGTCTTTTGGCGGATGAGAAATGCTGCGCTTCTCCGCTTCTGCGTCTCGGTTTTGTCCGCGAAGCCGAGATTTTGATGAAACATAACATCAACCAACTCAAACAAAGCGGTGCGGAGACGATCATTGCGGGCTGCGCCGGCTGTTACAATACACTGAAAAACAATTATGCTTTAGACGGTATCAAAGTCGTGACCGTTTCCGAATTTTTGACGGCTCATTTGAACGATTTGAAAAAAGCGGGGCTGAGCAAGCTTGATCTGAAAATCACATATCATGATCCGTGCCATTCCGGCCGCCACAATAATATTTTTGATGAACCCCGCGCGCTGATTTATGAAATCGTCGGCAAGGACAATCTGATTGAAATGGCAACGATCCGTGAAAAGTCCAGATGCTGCGGCGGCGGCGGCGGCGTCCGTTCCGGCTACAATGATTTGTCTTTGGCAATGGCCCGAAGAAGATTGGAAGACGTTCCGGAAGGTGTCGATTATATTGTGACGACCTGCCCGCTTTGCCTGCGCAATTTAAGGGATGCCGGCGGTGACATTCCCGTTATTGATTTGGTTGAATTGATCCGCATGGCGAATGAAAACAAAACCGATGAATGAATCATCGGCCGATTTTTTTAATTTTAAAAAACAAGATTTATTTGGCGGAATCCGTTAAAAAAGAGAAGGGCAATTTTTAAAGATGCTTCTTTAAGAAATTGCGGATTTCTTCGGAGTTGGCCCAACCTTCATCCAGTTGAGCAATCACTTCTTCAATGTCATCGCACTGAATTATGATTTTTCGGGCTGTCTCACGATCATTTGATGTTTCGGCCAGCAGGACAACGCTTGAGAGCGGATTGCGGATGTTGTCGATGACTGTTGCAAACTGTTCAATGTTTGCTTCCAGGCGTTCGTATGAAACGCGTTTCATTTCCTCATCCAGTTTGTTTGCGGTGATGTCGATTGCCAGCAGAACGTAACCGGTCACGTCACCGTCTTCATCTCTCGCGGCGTTTGAAATAATCTGCCAATACTTGTTTTTCAGACTTTTGATTTCGGAAGCGATTTCTTTCTTTTCAAGAAACTCGGCAAACATTTCGTTTGCGGCTTCGCCCGGGAACAATTTTGTACCTAAATCCATTATGGTCTTTCCGACAATATCGGGTTCCGTCAGCCCTGTTTCAGTATACAACGAACGGCTTGCCCATTTGATTTTGTATTCGCCGGTCATGTAAATGACGATTTCCGGAACGAAATCCAGGATCATATTTTTTTCAATATCGGTTTGTTTGGCTACGCCTTTGGCTTTCAGAACCTGATTGATTAAACGGGCCAGCAGAACACCGAAAACAAAACAAAGAAGTAAAATCACCAAATTAAAAAAGAGTCCTTCATCGGTTGTCATCGGTTCAAACAGAAATTTCAAGGCTTCAATGGTACTGCCCGTAATCGGACCGGCCGCCACAAATCTTGACAGCAATTCCGCCGCAATAAACAAAAGGCCGACAAGAACTGATAAAATGATGACTTTGTATTCTAATTTCATTTTAAACCCCGTTTTTGAAAATATTTGAGATTTAAATGTATTTGACTCTATTTAATATTTCACGTTGTGTATAATTTCTGTCAATCTTTCTGATTTTTTTCAGTCTCTGTGCCGGCGCTGCATCCGGTTTGGCGGAATGAGGCAATCCGGCCCGCCGCCGATTAAATCTTCACGTCCGGCAGCTTCAAGCGCCTGTTCTACCATTTCCCGGTTATCCGGATTTCTGAACTGAAGCAGGACGCGCTGCATTTTCTTTTCCGTTCGGGTGACCGGCACATAAACCTCTTCCATCGTGAACGGATCCAGTCCCGTATGGAACATGCAGGTTGAAATCGTCATCGGTGTCGGCGTAAAATCCTGAACCTGTTCAGTGTAGCGGTTGTTGTCGCGGATGTATTCCGCCATGTCGACCGCGTTTTCCATGGTGCATCCCGGGTGCCCCGAGATTTGGAAAGTGACTAAAAACTGTTTCAATCCGAGTTCTTTGTTGACGTCTTTGAATTTTTTTTCAAATTTTTCAAAGGTCTCACGATCCGGCTTCCTCATGACCGCCGTTACGTTGTCGCAGAAATGTTCGGGCGCGACTTTCAACTGGCCGCCGACGTGGTATTGACAAAGCGTTTCCAAATATCCGTCATCCTGAAGCGCCAGATCAAAGCGGACACCGTATCCGGTCAGCACTTTTCGGACACCCGGCATTTCCCGAAGTCTTTTTAAAAGATTTAAAAGTCTTTCGTGGCTTGAGTTCAACGACGGGCAGACTGCCGGAACAAGGCAGTTTTTGTGGGTGCAGGCACCTTTTTTCTCCCAGCTCGGGCAAGTCATGCCGTACATATTGGCGCTCGGTCCGCCGATGCCGTTGATAATACCGTTGAAATCCGGCGCGGCGGCAATCTGCCCGGCTTCCCGTATGATGGATTCTTCGCTCCGGTTGCTGATGGCGCGTCCCTGATGCTGCGTGATCGCGCAGAATGAACAGCCGCCGAAGCAGCCGCGGTGGCTTGTAATTGAATTTTTGACAACATCCAACCCCGGCACGCCTTCCGTGTAAGACGGATGTTCCAGGCGGAGATACGGAAGTTCGTATACGCCGTCCATTTCGGCTTCCGTCAGTTCGCGCATGGGCGGGTTCTGAACAATAACCGTTTTGGGATGCGGCTGGACAAGTTTTTTACCGGAAACGGGGTTCTGGTTTTCATAAATAATTTTAAACGCACGGGCATACTGCTCTTTATTTTCCGAAACCTCTTTAAAATCAGGCAATTCAATGAACGATCCCGCTTCTAAGGCTTCAGCATATTCGGAGCCGTGTCCGTCCCGAATATTTTTCCATTCACGGACGGGCATTTTCCAAACGGTTCCCGGAATATTCCGAATATCGGATATCTTTTCACCGTCATTGAGCCGCGCGGCGATTTCTTTGATCTGAAGTTCACCCATGCCGTAAATAATCATGTCAATCGGCGCGTCGGCCAAAACGGATTGACGCACGTCGTTGGATAAATAATCAAATTCCGCAAAACGGCGAAGCGATGCTTCAATACCGCCGGCAATAACCGGCACATCGGGATAGGCCTGACGCAGACGGTTCGCGTAAGCGATAACGGCGCGGTCCGGACGCAGGCCTGACTCTCCGCCGGGGGAATACATGTCGCCTTCGCGTTTGTATAAAAGCGGCGTATAATTATTGACCAAAGAATCGGCATTTCCCGCGCTGACGGAGAAAAACAGGCGCGGTTTTCCGAGAATTTCAAAAGCGTCTTTGCTTGTCCAATCCGGCTGGGCAATGATGCCGACACGGAAGCCCTCATGTTCAAGGACGCGGCCGATGATTGCCGTCCCAAAACCCGAGTGATCGACATACGCGTCCCCTGTGATTAAAATAACGTCCAGCTCATCCCAGCCTTTTTGATGTGCTTCTTCCAAGCTCATCGGTAAAAAGTCGCCGGCTTTTTTCAAGGCTTCCTGCCGGCGTTTTTCAAAAAAATGGTTGACTCTCTTTTCGGATTTTTCCCCGTCAGCGTCGTTTTTTTTTGACTCGGTTTTGTCTTTTCTGCCGCCGTTTCTGTCATTCCGCTTGGCATCCGGTTTGTAACCGTCGTCACCGCGCTTTGACCGCGTATCCGTTTTCCATTCGAAATTCTTCGGCTCGGAAATTTTCGCGCCCGTGCTTTTGACACCCAATTTTCCGATGGCCGGCTTCTTTGCCGAATCCGATTTTCCGGCAGTTGTTTTCTCTTTTTTGTCGTCTTTCGGAATGACAATCTTTGACTTGTCCGCGCCCCATTTTCCCGCTTCTTTTTCAAGGCCGATGATTGTTCTGCGGTTGCCGGCTTTTCCGACTTCCACCTTGCTGACCGTTCCTAAGGTTCCGGTTTTGCGGGCAGGTTTCTTCTCCGTTTCTTTCTTAAATTCTGACATTTTCCCGTCTCTTCTTTTTTAAGGATTCATCCTGGATGACATCATTTCTGATAATTCAATTGATCGGTCGGCATTTCCGAGGGTTGTGCGGCCGTGTCCCGGACACAAATTTTCAACATTCAATTCTCTCAGTTTGCCGATGGAGGCCGTCATTTTCCCGGGCGCGGAAATCTTAAAATCCGAACGTCCGATGCCGCCGTCTGAAAAAACAGTATCTCCGGAAAAAAGAGTTTTGGAATTTTTCTCATACAGGCAGATACACCCGACGGTGTGTCCCGGCGTGTGAATGACTTCCAAATATTCTTCCTCCCCGCTTTCATTCGGGCCGATCGGGATTTTTTCACCGCCCCGGTACAAAATATCTGCCGGCGGGCAGGAAGTCCTGTTCCCGAAGTTTAATGCGCTCGATAAATAATCGTCGTTCAAAAACGGCGCGTCGGCTTCGTGGATTGCTAATTTCGCGCCGCTTCTTTTCAACAGTTCACCGGCGCATCCGCTGTGATCGTAATGCGCGTGCGTTAAAATAATCAATTCAATGTTTTCGATCGGCATAATCTGTTCCATATGGCGCAGAACATAATCCCCCGTCATGCCTGTGTCGATGACGATTCTTTGATTGATGACATAAATATTGGAATCGTAATATTGAGGAACGATTTCTTCAACCCGCATTTTTTCCCTCCGCTTATCCTTTAATAACGCCGATCGGAATCAAACGGGCGACTTTTTGAGCAATTCCGAGACTGTCCACAACATCAACGACATCATCGCTGTTTTTGTAAACGCTCGGCGCTTCCTCGGCAATCACCGACGCTTTTTCCGCTCTCACAGTGATGCCCCGGCGTGCCAGTTCTTCCTGAATCGCTTCGCCGTTCATATTATGTTTGGCTTGTCCGCGTCCCATCACCCGGCCGGCACCATGGCAGGCGCTGCCGAATGAGAGTGACATGGAGTTCGGACCGCCTTTCAAAACAAATGACGGTGTTCCCATACTTCCCGGAATTAAAACAGGTTGGCCGACATCTCTGTATTGCTGCGGCACTTCGGGGTGACCGGCAGGAAATGCGCGCGTTGCACCTTTCCGATGAACATAAACATCCTGTTTTTTGCCGTCAACGTCATGCGTTTCATATTTGGCGACATTGTGGGCGACGTCGTAAAGCAGTTCCATGCCGAGCGCGTCGGTGTCTTTGCCGTAAAACTGTTCGAACACCTCGCGTGTCCAGTGCATGATGATTTGACGGTTCGCCCAAGCATAGTTCGCGCCGCATTTCATGGCATCAAAATAATCCTGTGCTTCCTTGGATTTTGCGGGCGCGCAGGCGAGCTGCATGTCGGGGACGTTGATTCCGTACTTCTTCACTGCCTGATTTAATGTTTGTAAATGGTCGGTACAGATTTGATGGCCGGCACCGCGGGAGCCGCAGTGGATCATTACCGTGACCTGCCCTTCTTCCAGACCGTAAGCGGCGGCCGCAACGGGATCATAAATTTTATCAACGTATTGAATTTCTAAAAAGTGGTTGCCGCTGCCGAGTGTTCCGAACTGCGGGCGTCCTCTTTTCCGGGCTTTGGGACCGACGATGTCCGGATTGCCGCCTTCCATGAAACCGTAAGACTCACAGTTCTTGGTGTCGCTTTCAATGCCGTATCCGGCTTCAACCGCCCACTGCGAGCCGTGTAAAAAAGCTTCCGTCAGCTCGGTGTCATTGACTTTAAATTCCCCTTTGGAGCCGACACCCGACGGTATTTTTTTAAACAGATTCTCCGTCAGTGTTTTCATATGCGGAGCGGCGTCTTCTTTTCGAAGATTTGTTTTCATGAGACGGACACCGCAGTTGATATCAAAGCCGACGCCGCCGGGGCTGATGACACCTTCTTCTTCATCAAAAGCCGCAACGCCGCCGATCGTAAAACCGTAACCGAGGTGGACGTCGGGCATTGCCATTGAATAATCCAAAATGCCGGGCAGCATTGCGACATTCGCAACCTGATTGACGGTTTCCATATCAATCGTTCCCATTAATTTCTCCGAGAGAAAAAGCCTGCCCGGGACATTCATTCCGTAAGCGTGCGACGTCGGAATATCCCAAATGTTATCGTTGACACGGGTTAATCCGTCCGTGACATCCGATTCGTTTTTTTCTTTATTTTGATTTGACATAATTTCCCCTCAAATAATGATTTTAATAACAGTGATTCATTTCTGTGATTTAAATTGTTTGACGAAAAAATTTCTCACTCTGCTCGGAATTTTTCAGGGCGGAGAATGGCGGTGTTTGCAGAAACGCTGCGCTTTTGTCAGCTTCGCCGCCGATTGAAGGATGATGTTTATGAAAACCGCTTCGCGATTTTTAGCGGCCGTCACCGCTCTTAAAACAGTTTCATTTTTCAAAAAAGTTTACAAAAAAGACACAGGTTGAATTACAAATCTAAAACGACTTCCGCTTCAAAACCTGCCGGGGTTTCTTCAACACGGATGCCGCTGTATGTGACCGCTTTAACTTCTGTTTTGAAATTATGTTCGGCAGAATCGATGGGTTCGCCGGAAACAACCGCGCTGATAAACCATTTTTCATCACCGCTTCCTTTTTTTTTGGTACCCGCCTCTTTGACATAAACAGCTCCGAGAACGGTTTCTTCGGCATCGAATATGTACAATAGTTCAGACAGAAAGTCAACCATTAAATTTTCTTTGCCGGCGGCTTCCAAATCAATTTCAAACGCCGTTTTCGGATGAATAGTTGAAATGTCGGCGATCACGGAAAGTGTTGCCAACGCCGCGTTTTCAAAAACTTTTTCCAGCGTGTTCCCGTATGCGATAAATTTTGTGTCGGCGACGTGATCCAAATAGATAAAATCAGATTTCTGCGGCATTTTTTTCAAAAATAAGTTTTGTTTAAGCTTATACTTCCGGTTTTTCAGAAGCTTTCGCTTTGTCTTCTCTGTCCAGCGCTTTCCAGATATGGTAGATCCGCTGGAATGCGGTAATGTGGGAGCCGATTGCAATAATGATCATAGCCCATCCGAGGAATGAAAATCCCCAAAAAGCGGCGGCTGAATGATACCACGCGATATATCCGAAATCCAGGAACGATGCCGCCAAAATAATGATCAGGCGGTCGGCGCGGCCCATAATTCCGCCGTAATATCGGCCGATATCCATTGCCTGTGCCTGTGTTCCGAGATAACTTGTCAGCAGAATACCTGCCAACGCGATAAATCCGATCCACCACGGACAGAATCCGCCGAAGACGATACCCGATATGATGAAAACATCGGCATAGCGGTCAATGACATGGTCCAGAAAGTCACCTTTTTTGCCGGCAATGCCCCGCAGGCGTGCGACGGCGCCGTCCAGCGCATCCAATCCCGAATTAATGAGAACGCAGATGGCGGCCACCAAAAGGAAATAATAAGGTGTCGACAGGCCGAAATAATCATCGCCCGCAAAATAGTAAAAAACACCGGCCATTATTGAAAATAGGAATGATATAATTGAAAGCGTATTGGGTGAAACTCCGATCCGGATGAATATTTTTGCGATAGGATCCACGATTGTCTCTGCAACGTACGGTCTGAGCGAATTAGCTGCCATTGATTATATTTCCTTTTTTACCTTTTTTGTTATAAATGGATATACTTTCTATACTCTAAATAATATAACAATTCCGCTTAAAACAAATTTTTAGCTTTCGCATACATGTATTTGATTTTGGCAGCGTGTTCCAGCTGCGCCGTTATGTTGTACGCTTCTTCCAGCGTTTCCCCGATAGCGATTGTTCCGTGTCCGAGAACCGCGATTCCTTTTGTGTTTCCGTCCTCAAAAGCCGCCGCCGCCTTTTCCGCCAATTCCGCGCTTCCGATACCGCCGCTGATGATCGGGATTTCTTTTAAAAACAATTTGCCTTCGCTGTCCACCGGAATAATTGATCCGTTTCCGTCTTCGTGCTCTAAAATCGACATCACAACGGAATACGGACAATGCGCATGAAGAATAACTGCTGCATCGGTTTCCTGATAGATCCGGCGGTGAACGGGGGTTTCGGAAGAGGCCGTTTTCTCGATGGCCGCCGAAACGGCAGGATCCGTCAGCGTGTCTTCTACACTGTTGTAAACCGGCACTTCAATGATGTCGTTCACGCCGATTTCATCCAAAGCAGTTCCCGTTTTTGTAATAAGGAACGAATTGCCTGAGGCGGAGCGGACACTGATGTTTCCGAAATTGGCTTCTACCAATCCGGAGTGAACGATTTTTTTGCCGGCTGCCGATATTTTCTGCCACATGATTTGATCCGATGAACTTTCAGTTTTTTACTTGTAATCGGATTGATTTTCATCCTTTAAAAAAGCATCATTTCCATTTTCCCCCCATAAAATTTATTAATTATGAATTGTATGTAAGGGATACTTCAAAGCGCCTCGTTGGCTTAGGGGTATAGCGGCTGACTTGTAATCAGCAGGCCGCGTGTTCAAATCACGCACGGGGCTTACTAAACCCGATTCTCGTCGGGTTTATTGTCTTTTTTATTCTGTTCATTTTTTAGTAATAATTCTTTTCTGTTCGTTTTTTGCTGTTTTTTAAAAATAAGAGCTTTGAACTTTGTATCTTCTTTTACAGTAAATTCTTCTAAATTTTATAGTCGCTTCCTTTTATGATTATTTTCATAATCACTCTTTAAGTTTCGTTGCTGAAGTCGATTTCAATCATATGATATATATTTCATTGTAATTATATATACATTGATTTTTATATGGGTCATTCCTATTGTACTATATAGAAGGTGCTAT
>CAYUQC010000042.1:0-17800 GCA_964446755.1 uncultured Methanosarcinales archaeon | reverse complement strand
AAGTACTCCCCTCTATTTGTTTTTATAAATTTTATGTTTCGTTTTTAATTTATAACCTTTATATTTTTAATTAAGTTAACATTCTTCTCATTTATTTAATATTTTTGATTTTTCAACAATCGCAGTTACGGGGTTCGACAGTGTTTTACTTTACAATGTCGAGTCCTACATCAATCCATTCCGCGTCATTTGTGACGGCGCTGAGAGAAATAACATCTATGCCTGTGAGTGCGTATTCTATCAAATCTTCTTTATGAATGCCCCCCGAAGCTTCCAAAAGGACGCGGGAGCGAAGATTTTTCTTTTCCAGCAGGGCTACGGTTTCACGGATCCGGTCAGGTGTCATATTGTCTAAAAGAATGATGTCGGCACCTATCTCGGCAGCGTTGACCGCCTGTTCTTTCGTATCGGCTTCAATTTCAATTTTTTTAGAAAACGACGTCTGGCGTTTCGCTTCATTAAAAGCCTGTTCCAAACCCATGATTTCGATGTGATTGTCTTTGATCATCACCATATCCGAAAGGCTTTGGCGGTGCGGGTCGCCGCCGCCGTCCAATACGGCTTTCTTCTCATATTTTCGGATTCCGGGCGTTGTTTTGCGGGTGGCTGCGATTTTAGGTGCCTTGTCGCCGGCGGCATCTTTAACGATTTTTACATAACCGGCGGTGTTGGTCGCAATACCCGATAAATGGGATATAAAATTTAAAACAAGGCGTTCCGCCCGCAGAACGGATACGGAATCGCCGCTGAGTTCATACAGGATATCTCCGGCTTGAACGCGTTCTCCCGGAGTTTTTTTCAGCTTAAAGGAAATTTTCATATAATCCAAAATTGCGGACGCGATTTCAAGGCCTGAAACAACGCAGTCCTCTTTGACAAAAATGACGGCGCGGACAGTTTGATTTTTGACAAGTGTGCAGGAAACGTCGTCTTCTCTTAAATCTTCTTCAAGAAAGTGTTCGATTTCTTTCTGCAGTATCAATTTTTTCCCCCGCGGTTATTTCTAAACAGATTTTAACAGTTAAATTAAGGTAAATCGGATTTTTGAATTAAATATTTTTCAGTCAAATATCGGAATTTGTTGAAAAATTTATAATATTCCTTTTTTGTTTAAAGCAAAAGACATAATAATACGAAAATACAAGGTGCATAACCCGAACAATCAGACGGTTATTCAAATTCAGGATGTTTATTCATGATTAAAATCGGTATTATCGGATGCGGTTTCATCGGCACTCAAATCTGTTTAGCGGTAGATTCGGGTGCCATTCCCGCCGAAATATTCGGTATTTTTGATTTTTCGGATGAAAAAGCCGATGCCGTTTTAAAACTTCTGAAGACGGCCGGTTCGTCAAAGGGTCCGAAAAAATACACGCCCGAAGAAATGATCGGCTGCTGTGACTTAATTATTGAATGTGCTTCTCAGGAGGCAGTTTTGAAATATGCTCTTCCTGCCGCGGAAAACGGAGTTGACCTCATGGTTCTCAGCGTCGGCGCGTTCCAGGATTCCGATTTTTACAACACAGTCCGGGAAACTGCAGCGGCAAGCGGTTCTAAAATCTATATCCCTTCCGGTGCGATTGCCGGAACGGACGGTCTAAAATCAGCCGCAATCGCAGGTTTGACTTCCGTATCGGTCACGACGCGCAAACCCGTTTCGGGTCTTGCCGGCTCCCCCTATCTTATTGAAAACAACATCGATTTGTCGGGGATCAAAGAACCGAAACTTGTTTTTGAAGGAACGGCTGCCGAGGCGGTTGTTGGTTTTCCTAAAAATGTCAATGTCTGCGCAACCATCAGTCTGTGCGGTCTCGGATTTGAAAAGACGGATGTCCGGATTATTGCGGATCCCACAATTTCCGAAAACATTCATGAATTGGAAGTTTACGGCGATTTCGGGCACATGAAAATGACGATCGAAAACAGGCCGTCTCCGCAGAATCCGAAAACTAGCTACTTGGCGGCGCTTTCCGCCGTTTCCGCTTTGAAACGCATCACAGATCCGATCCAAATCGGTATTTAACTGTGATTCATTTTCCATTCTCCTTTTATCTGTTGTCCGCCGTATCTGTTTCGTCCGCTATTTGTCATTATTTTTCGATAAATTTCGAAACACTTATAAAATGTCGTGTTCGATTAGTTCCTCTATGATGCAGAGAACATATCACGCGTATACGCTCAATAATTTTAAGGAGATTGAGCAATTTTCCGCGGTCGCGGAGGACGACCGTGAAGCGGTTGAAATCATCGGGCGCGTTTTTCCTTTTAAAACCAATAATTATGTCGTTGAAGAACTCATCGACTGGGAAAATGTGCCGGAAGACCCGATGTTCACATTACACTTTCCGCGCAGGGAAATGCTGCTGCCCGAGCAGTACGGGACCATTAAAAAACTGATTCAGTCGGACGCGGATAAATCCGTCATCGATGCGAAAATCGAAGAAATCCGCTTGTCCTTTAACCCCAACCCCTCCGGTCAGGTTCATAATGTGCCGGAATTCGGCGGCATGAAACTGGAAGGCCTTCAGCATAAATATCGGGAGACTGTTCTTTTTTTCCCGAAGCAGGGGCAGACCTGCCACGCTTACTGCACTTTCTGTTTCCGGTGGCCCCAGTTCTCTAAATTCGTCCATCTGTCCGACACGAAATTCTCCATGACGCAGGATTATGAAATCTATATGGATTATTTAAAATCAAAGCCGGACGTGACCGACATTTTGTTTACGGGCGGGGACCCGCTGACGATGAGTACATCTGTTCTGAATTCGTATGTGGACCGGCTTCTTGAAGAAGATATGGCGCAAATCAAAACGATACGGTTCGGCACGAAATCTTTGGCGCATTGGCCGTACCGTTTCACAACCGATAAAGACGCGGATGAAATTATCAAACTCTTCGAGCGGATTACGGATGCCGGCAAACATGTTGCCGTGATGGCGCATTTCAATCATCCCAAAGAGTTATCCACGCCCGCCGTCGAAGAAGCGATTGCGCGCATTATTAAAACAGGCGCACAAATCCGGACCCAGTCACCTGTTTTAAATCATATCAATAATGATCCGGCCGCCTGGGCTCAAATGTGGCGCCGCCAGGTCGACCTCGGCTGCATTCCGTATTACATGTTTGTTGCCAGAGATACCGGCGCAAAACATTTCTTTGAACTGCCGCTTGCGGAGTGCCACCACGTTTTCCAGCAGGCGTATCAGAGTGTCAGCGGCATCTGCCGGACGGTTCGCGGGCCGAGTATGAGTTCACATCCGGGGAAGATTCAAATTCTCGGGGTCAGCGACGACCCGGGCGAGAAAGTTTTCGTTCTCCGCTTTATTCAGGGACGCAATCCGGATTGGGCGGCACGTCCCTTTTTTGCCGAATTCGATGCGGAGGCGACATGGATTGACCAGCTGAAACCGGCTTTCGGAAAATCCGAATTTTTCTTTGAATCCGAGTTGAATGATTATTTGAATCCGTGACGGATTTTTATATTTTGTTCTTTTCATTTTTACGCTGCCCGTTTATGTGAAATTCGTTTTTCCGAAACCGTTTAATAGGAATATAGATTTGATTATTTGTTTTCAAGGATTGGAATTTTTATGAATAACGATGAGATTTTACGGCGTATTTCCGAGTTAAAAAGAGAAAAGAACGCCGTCATTTTGGCGCATAATTACGCCCGCGCCGAAGTTCAGGATATTGCCGATTTGGTCGGTGACTCTTTTGCCCTCAGCCGGGCAGCCGTTGATTTGGATGCCGGCATGATTGTTTTTGCCGGCGTTCACTTCATGGCGGAAAGCGCTTACATCCTTTCGCCGCAGAAAACGGTTCTTCTGCCGGACGCCGATGCCGGCTGCCCGATGGCGGATATGGTCACGGCTGAGGCCCTGCGCGAAGCGAAAAAAAAGTATCCCGACGCAGCTGTTGTATGTTATGTCAACAGTTCGGCCGCCGTCAAAGCCGAATCCGATGTTTGCTGCACGTCCGCAAACGCAGGAGAAGTGGTTTCGGCAATTGAAGAAGATGAAATTTTATTCGTTCCCGACAAAAATCTCGGCCGTTACATTTCAACTTTAACGGACAAGAAAGTGCATCTTTGGGACGGGTTTTGTCCGATTCACCAGCAGATCACCGAATTCGATGTCCTGGCAGAAAAATCACAGCATCCGAATGCTGTTTTTCTGGCGCATCCCGAATGCCGCCCCGATGTTTTAAAGCTTGCCGACGGTATTTTCAGTACGGCCGGAATCATCAAGTATGCGGGCGCTTCCGATGAAAAGGAATTCCTCATCGGCACGGAACAGGAAATGATGCATAAATTAAAAAAGGACAGCCCGGGGAAGTCTTTTTATCCCGTTTCCAAATACGCTTACTGCGCCAATATGAAAATGGCGACACTGCCTTCTATATTGAATGCGCTTGAAACGGAAACGACACAGATTACCGTTCCCGAAGAGATCCGCGTCAGAGCTAAAAAAGCGCTGGACCGGATGCTTGAAGCGGTTCCGAAATAATTGACAACGCAAACGGATGAAACCATGAATCTGATTCAAAAGCTTTTGACTTATTTGGAATTTATGAGATACAAAAATGCCGCTATGGCCGGTATTTCATCCGTTATCGCCGTTTTTATCGTTTCCTCTATTTTGGATTATCCGATGGAGGGTGATTTGCTTTACAACCTTCTCCATCTCTTTTACATTTTTCTGATGGTCTTTTTGGCAACAGGTGCCGGCAACATGCTTAATGACTATTATGACGTTGACATTGACCGCATCAACAAGCCGAACCGTCCGCTTCCGTCGGGGCGTATCGGATTAAAGGAAGCCGTTTATCTGACGATTCTTTTCTTCTCGGTGGCGCTTCTGATTGCGTTCCTCATCAACCCCGTCTCGGGGATCATCGGATTTATTAATGTTTTTATTCTGATTTGGTATGCTAAGACGCTGAAACGCACCGTTCTGCTCGGCAATTTATCCATCGCTTATCTGACAGGCTCGACTTTTCTCTTCGGCGCTTCTTTTTTCGGCACCGACGGCGTGATTGTGATGATTCCGCTGTTCCTGCTGGCATTTTTGGCAACGGCGGCGCGTGAAATTGTCAAAGATATCGAAGACATTAAAGGCGATTCTGAAGACGGTGCCGTTACTTTCCCGATCAAGTACGGTGAAAAAGCAGCCATCGGACTGGCAGCCGTTTTCGGGTTTTTGGCCGTTCTTTTCAGTCCGCTTCCGTATGTGATGGGCATTCTGACGGTTCATTACCTGTACGCGCTCGTCTTCGGAATATTGTGTTTCTTCATCGCCATTTATGCGTTGGTTGCCAAAAAAGATTATGCCAAATCATCCAAGTTTTTTAAAATAGCAATGTTTATGGCACTGGCGGCTTTCATTGTCGGCCTGTTCTAATTGAAAACCATATCCGGTTCAATTTTTAACTGTTATTTCGCTTCCGTTTCTTTCCGTTTTCCGATGGCTTTGCATCTTCTGTTGGCGCAGAATTCAACGGCGTCTTTTCCCTGCTCTTTGACGCGGAACATATTCCAGCCGCAGGTTTCACATTTGTTGTCCAAAACAGTTAAACGGCCTTTGTCGGGCAGGGACTGCGTGTGCCCGCATTGAAGCGTGCATTTGAGGAAGCGCCCGTCTTTGTATTCGATGAGCTGCATATCGCCTTCCTTGCAGCGCGGGCAGGCACCGACAACTTCGGGCGGATTGCAGGTGATGTTTTGATCGCAGCTGAAGCAGGGGCCGACACCGACGGCCCATTCGTATTTTTTCCCGACATCTAAAACGGCGGCACCGCCTTTCGGACAGTTTTTAGTCCTTTGAACCGTCAGAGCACCTGTTTTCGGGAGAGGGTACGTTTGCGAACAGTCGGGATAACCGACGCAGCCGACAAAGCGCCCGTTATCCGTTGTCACAATCCGGAGCGCATTTTGGCAGACCGGGCAGGTGCCGATGTAATTCTTTTTATCTTCAACGGCGGCTTCCGTTTTGATGCTGCCGCTGAGTTTTGTCACCAACCGGTCTTTGTTTTCTGTGAGATCGGCATACATTTTTTTAATCAGTTCCGTTCCTGTGGCAACGGCTTCATCCATGGTGATTTTCCCGTCTTCTACCTGCTGAATCAATTCTTCGACCTGTGCGCGGATTTTCGGATGGATCAAAATCGGAACCGACGCATCCAAACTTTCCATAAGCATATAACCGGTATTCAGAATCGACAGCGTTTTTCCTTTCGCTTCAAAATAACCGCGCTTTTTGTTTGTTTCAATGTGTGTCGGCGCGGTTGCTTTTGTTCCGATACCATTTTTATCCATCAGCGTGAGCAGTTCGGCTTCCGTCAGTTTCTTCGGCGGCGCGGTCTTTGAAGCTGTATTCAATATCTTTTTAACGGCGGTCGTGTCACCTTCATCAATATCGGGCAGAAACTTGTCGTTTTTCGTTTCAAAATCATAGATGTCAAGCCAGCCGGCAAACTTTTTAATTGAACCGGCCGCGTCAAATAAATCATCTTTGATTTTCATTTCCAGTTTCGTTTTTTCGAAAACAGCGGCGGGCATCAGGTTGGCCAAAAAATGGCGGCAGATTAAATCATAAACGGCATAGGCGCCCGGCAGTTTGATCATGCTTTCGACGGTCTGCAGCGTTGCGCCGCGGATCGGATGAATCGGCGGATGGTCTTTCGCGTCTTTCGGACCGTTTTTGGATCGGATGCCGGCCGGCGCCGTCACAATTTGAGAAACGGCGGCCGCATAATCGGGGTTCTTAGCCATGTCGGCCAAAATCACTTTAAAATCAAAATCATCCGCATACTTGTTCGTCTCCGTTCTCGGATAACTCGTCAGCCCGGACAGGTAAAGCTGTTCTGCGATTTCCAGAGATTTTTCGGGACTGATATTCAGGAATGCGGAAGCGCGTTTCAAAAATTCGGTCGTGTTCAGCGGAAACGGCGGCGCCAGATTTTGTTCGCGGACATTTTTCCTGTGAACGGCGGCCGTTTTTTCTCCCTTGATCCGTGCCATGATTTCGTCGGCTTTTTCTTTCTCGGGAATGTGTCCGGCACGGTGGGTTCCCGTAAAAATATTTCCGCCGGCGTCAAAATCCGCCGTGATTTTCCAAAAATCTTTAGGTTTAAATTCGCGGATCGCTTTCTCACGCTCGTAAACAAAGCCGCAGGTGGGCGTTTGGCACGGGCCGATGGAAAGAATATCTTTCGTAAAGGCTTTTTCGCGGACGGAAAGAGTGACATAGCGTGTAAACGCCGCGCCCATTTTCAAATCCAAAATCTGGCGCGTTTCGGCCGCCATTGCCAAAGCGGTGTCCGGCTCTCCCGGATTGTCAAACGCATTCTCGATTTCATTTTTTGAAAACGTTGAATAGCGGGCACGTTTGACAGGTACTTGAACCACGCGTTCGGCCAGCTCTTTTGCTTCAAAGCCGATGTTTTCGCCTTCGCGGTCATAGTCGCAGGCCAGAATGATCGTGTCGGCTTCCTTTGCCAGCTTTTCAATCGCGAATGCGAAATTTTCTTTCGTCACCATTTTGATCGGCGAAATCTCCAAAAGCGAACCGGGATCAACTCCCGTCCAGCTGTTGTATTCGGCGGGAAAATCGTAGTTCATGATGTGGCCGGCCAAACCCGTAATCGCCCAGTCTTCACCGTTGCGCTTGAACCGGTAAACGGCAATCCCCTCTATGGAAGTGCGTTTGTAATTGCCTTGACCCAAAATGTTGGCAATTTCTTCAGCCGCTTTGTTTTTTTCGGCAAATGCAACGATTGTCATTTTTCCTCCCTCTTCCCGTTTTAATAATCATCTGTGTTGAAATCCAAGATGCCGGGCTTCATCGTCCGCAGATCCACGAACGGAACCTTTGCCGGATTCGGCACGATATTCACCTTTTTCTGGAAATCTGTCTGCGCCTGCCACGTACCGGAGTTGATCAGAAGAATATTTTTGTAATTCTGAATGCCGATTGTATGCACATGTCCGCAGTGAATGATATCGGGCACCTTGTCAATGATTAAATAATCTTTTTTTTCCGGTGAAATCATCACGCGGCTGCCGTAAGTCGGAGCAAGATGCCGGCGTTTGACCATTTCAACCATCCCCGTTGTCGGTTCCTGATATGAAACGCCTTTGATGGCGGCCACCATGTCATCCATTGAACAGCCGTGATAAATATGAACGCAAACGCCGTCTATGGACACAACGGCCGGATTGCTGACAAAAGTCACATTCTCCGGAAACAGCTTCTGAATATCTTTCGAAAAGGTGATCTGCGGCTCGGCACGGCGGACAGCGTCGTGGTTGCCGGGTGAAATCACGATATGAATATTTTTCGGCATGCGATGAAAATATTCGGCCGTCACTTCGTACTGACGCATGATTTCGGGAATTTCGAGGTCAAATTCCTGCCCCGGATAAATACCGATGCCGTCAACAATATCACCGGCAACAATAAGGTAACGGATTTCCGATGCCATTTTCCGAAGCTGCGGATTTTCCGACCTGCCGTTCAAAAAGTCTAAAAAGATTTCCCATTCCGCTTTCATGAATTCTTTGCTGCCGACATGAACGTCGGAAATAAAAAGCGCGTATCCTTCCGATCTGCGGCGGTTGGACGTATAGTTGTTCGGAACGTCCGGCTGCGTGATTTTACTTCCCATCAAAATCGTGCCTTCCGGCGTCAGGTTGCCCGTAATGCCGACGATTTCATCCAAAAGCAGTTTTTCGGCCTGCTCCATCAAATCCGTGTCCCTTTGGTTGATTAAAACCGGGAACGTGCCGGTCGGATCTTCAAGCGTTAAAATAATGTGCTGGTTTCCCGTCGTTGTTTTTTCGGAAACCATGCCGATAATCGTAATTTCCGTATTTCCGTCACGTGAGAGCGGTTTCACATTTTTTCCTTTCGGCAGGCTTTCAATCGGGCGGGCACTGACGCGCGAGCGGATCATTTCACTGATACGCGTATACCGGTCTCTGAAATATTGGACGAATTGATTATATTCGCCGACGCTGGTTGTTTTTTCCGTGACGTCTTCCAAAACATCTATCATATTGTCGTCAAATGAATATTTATACGGAAGTGCTGCCGTTTCATTCTCCGCTTTTTTTGTTTCCGCCTCTTTTTCCAGATTTTGAACAAGAACGGTCAGATGTTCGGTTTCAACGACGAAAACAGAGACATCGATTTCCGAAAAAATTCTGGAGAGATATTCTTCAGGCAGACAGCAGCCGGCCAAAAAATCGACGGCTTCTTTGTTGATCATGAAGCCTGCTTCAGATGCTTTTTCTAAAATGACTGTCTCATCCATTTTGATCTCTCGTGCGTTTTGCTGTCAAAAAAGCTTTCTCTGAAATAAATAATCTCTCTTTTTGCCGCTCTCTTGGAGATATTTGAATTCCTCAATCGGGTCTTAAACGGTATGCACAGGGTTTTCATCTGTAATCTTTATAAGCAAACAGGTCTATTGATATATTTGTAAGTAATTTATTTATTATTTCGTTGGTAATAGCTTTTACTCTATTTACTTTTATACACAGGTGAATTTATGTTAGAAAATGTACAGCTGAAAGGATTGCTGAAAGATATCGGCATCGTGATCGGTATCGTCATTGCCTTTTTACTGGTTTGTTATCTTGCGTTCGGTTTATGGACGCCGATGTATGTCGTTTCTTCCGGCAGCATGGAACCGAATATGAATGTCGGAGATATTGTTTTTGTCAGAAGTATTGACCGCGGTGAAATCATCACGCAGCAGGAAGCGGCTAATATGTCCAAAGTTTACATGAAATTCGGCAATCCCGGTGATGTGATTCTGTATCGGCCCTACGGCAATGAAAATTATGTTCCCGTGATTCACCGCGCGATGTATTATGTTGAAGCCGGTGAAGAAATGTGGCCGGACGGACCGGCGGCACCGCATGCGGGATACATGACGAAAGGTGACAACGAACAAACCAATCCGAGCTTGGACCAGAATACAACAATCAGTTATCAGACGCCGATTAAGGAAGAATGGATTATCGGCACATCACGGTTCAAGGTACCGTTCATCGGAAAGATCAGACTTCTGTTCTCCCCCGACCGTTTGCCTTTCTGATGTAAAGGGAATTCAATTCCTTTACATTCTTTTTTCTTTTCATTTTTATATTTCAAAGTAGTTTCATTCTGCTCAGGCAGTCTTTAAATTAGATGACCGCCGTTATTTTTCAACTGATTTTTGAGGCAGAGAATTGGCGGCAAAGAAATCGAAAGGTGTTCCCGCGTGGAACAAAGAAGATGACCCGGCAAAAACGGAGGATATTCAGATTCCGATAGAGGACCTGCCGATTCCGGACCGTTTAAAGGCCTTTTATACAAATTCGGGCATTCACAAACTTTATCCGCCGCAATCCAAAGCCATTTCCGCCGGTCTTTTGGAGGAGAAAAATGTTCTTATTTCCATTCCGACTGCTTCCGGAAAAACACTTCTTGCCGAGCTGGCTATGCTTCAGAGCTTGGAGCAGCACGGCAAATGCCTTTACGTTGTTCCGCTTCGGGCGCTGGCTTCCGAGAAATTCCGCCGCTTTTCTGAATTCAAAGAACTCGGTTACCGCACAGGCATTTCAACAGGGGACTTGGATGAACGGGATGAAAATCTCGGGACGAATGACGTGATTGTTGCCACTTCCGAGAAAGTGGATTCTCTCATCCGCAACGAAACGCACTGGCTTTCACAGATTTCCGTTGTCGTTTTGGACGAAGTTCATTTACTCGATTCCAAAGACCGCGGGCCGACCCTTGAAATTGTGATCACGAAACTGAGAAAATTGAATCCGAAAATGCAGATCATTGCGCTTTCGGCGACGATTCAGAATTCACGGGAAGTGGCTGACTGGATGAACGCCGAATGCGTTGTCAGTGACTGGCGCCCGACGAAATTGTATGAAGGGGTTTACTTTGACGGTGTTTTCGAAGGCGAGGTGCTTCATACCAAAGATAAAACCGTTAAAGAAATCGAGCTGGTCGGCAAAGGAAAAGAAGCCGGCGTTTCACTCGCTGCCGATACGATTCGTGACGGCGGTCAATGTCTGGTTTTTACGAACAGCCGGAAAAACGCGGCCGGATTTGCTAAAAAAGCGGGTCCTGTTCTTCAGTCTTATCTGACGTCGGCCGAACAGACCGAACTGTCGGCGCTTGCGGCGGAAGTGACAGACCGCAGCGACACGGATGCGGCTAAAGCGCTGGCGTTCTGCATACGGATGGGGGTTGCTTTCCATCATGCCGGTCTTTCCGCCGATCAGCGCGAGTTGGTTGAACGCTCTTTTTCGGACGGTAAAATCAAACTCATCGCTTCTACGCCGACACTGGCGGCCGGGCTGAATCTGCCGGCAAGACGTGTGATCATAGCTGCCTGGCGGCGGTATGATTCCAATGAAGGCATGCAGATGATCCCCGTAATGGAATACAAACAAATGGCAGGCCGTGCCGGCAGACCGCACTTGGACCCGTACGGCGAATCCGTTCTCATCGCAACGAAAGAGGAAGATATCGATAAACTCAAAGAGATGTACATTGAAGCGGATCCCGAAGCGGTTGAATCCAAGCTCGGCGCGGAAAATGCGCTTCGCACACACATTCTTTCCACTGTCTCAAACGGATTTGCTTATACGCGCGGTCAGCTGCTGGATTTCTTCAAAGGGACGTTTTTTGCTTATCAACGGGGCCTTCTCAGCACGATTGCTTTGAAAACGATTATTGATAACTGTTTGGATTTCTTAATTGAAGCGGAAATGTGCCGTGAAGACAAAGGTCCGTCCGATGCCGTCGGGGAAGACACCGGACCGTTCATTACGGCGGATAAGTTCAATTCGACCAAAGAAGAAGGAGATTTTCCGCTGATTCCGACAAAACTCGGGTCTCTCGTTTCAAAACTTTATCTGGATCCGCTTTCAGCTTCGGTTATTTTGGAGAATATTCAAAAAGCGGAAAAGAACGGCATGGCTTTGACGGAAATCAGCCTGCTTCATCTCATCTGCATGACAACGGATATGAAACTCCTGTACATGAAAACCAATGATTATCCGTGGGTGACCGAGTTTGCGACGGACAACTGCGGGCATATTATTTCCATGCCGTCGACCGCGAAACCCGCCGAATTCGAATGGTTTTTGGGCGAGCTTAAAACGTCCGTGCTTCTTTACCGCTGGATTTCGGAAATCCCGGAAAACACGATCTCAAAAGAGTTTGATGTCGGAGAAGGGGACATCCGCCAGTTCTCCGAAACCGCGGCATGGATTGCGAATGCCGGTGCCAGGCTTCTTAAAATGACGGGATCGCCTTATGCCGGATTGTTCTCGGATTTGGAAATCCGTCTTCAATACGGTGCTTCCATCCAATTACTGCCGCTGATTAAAATCCGCGGCATCGGCCGTGTCAGGGCACGCCGGCTTTACAATGCCGGATTCAAATCCAAAGAATCATTTCAACCGGCTGATTTCTCAACCGTTGCCGAGTTGATCGGCCCGAAAATCGCCGTTCAGCTTTTCAGTGAAATCGGAATTGATACGGGCGGTTATGTTGTTCCGGAAAAAAAGAAAACAGTTCGACAGCTGAAAGAAGAAAATGAAACGAATGTTGTCAGAGAAACCGATTCTGAAAAACCGGTTTCTTCCGTCAGAATTCAAAAAAGATTTGATGACTTCTTCGATTAACTTATTTTTTAATAACTTCAACCGTTCCGTCGGCTTTTCCGATCACGACTTCATCGACATTCATGAAAATGCCGTGTTCGACGACACCCGGAATCTGCGAGAGTTTTGCGGCCAATTCCGGCGGATTTTTAATTTCACCAAAAGCACAGTCAATGATGAAATTTCCGTTATCCGTGATCACGGGGCCGTCTTTTTTGACAGCCGCGCGAAGGACGGGGTTACCGCCGAGTTCTTTGAGTGATTTCATGACCAGTTCTTTGCCGAACGGCATCACTTCAATCGGAACAAAAACGGAAAGGGTTTTTGCTTTTTTGGCGGGGTCGGAGACGACAACAAAACGGTCGGCAGACATGGAAACGATTTTTTCACGTGTTTGCGCCGCGCCGCCGCCTTTGACGGCATAAAGCTCCTCGTCGAACTGGTCCGCGCCGTCGATTGCAATCGTTAATTTCGGGGTTTGCGCGAGTGTCGTCAGCGGCACGCCGGCTTCGATGGCGATGGCTTCGGATTGGTAGGATGTCACGACGCCGACAATATCCAGGTTTTCTTCACGGACACGGCGGCCGAGTTCTTTGATCGTATAAGCAACAGTCGAGCCGGTTCCGAGACCGACGGCATCGCCGGATCTGACGAGTGAGGCGGCGTAAATACCGGCCGCCTTTTTCTCAGGGGACTCTCCCGCTTGGTTTCTGTCTGCCATTGTTTTCCCTCGCTCAGGGAGACAGTCTCTTTCTGTCTCTCGGGAACAAAACAGCTTCACGGATGTTGTCAAGTTCCAGCATCGTCATAATCAAACGCTCTGCGCCGACACCGAATCCGGCGTGCGGGGGCATACCGTAACGGAACGGCTTCAGGTAAAAGTCAAAACCGTCGGGGTTCAGACCTTTGGCCTGAATGCGTTCGACAAGCAGGTCGTACTGGTGAATACGCTGCGCGCCGGAAGAGAGCTCCATCATGCGGTGCATCATATCAAAGCTCTTTGAAATTTCGGGGCGGTCTTCGTAAGGCATGGCATAGAACGGTTTTGTTTCGGTCGGCCAGTCAATGATAAAGTAGTGGGATTCGCCGGTTTTGTTGAATACATATTCGCCGAAAAGATGTTCGGCCTGGGTTCCGATATCATCGCCGAACTGCATTTTGTCTTCGATTTCGGGGATTTCATTGTTGATGATGTCCAAAACCTGTTCGTAGGTGTATTTATTAAACGGCAGTTTGGGGATCCGGAGTTCTTTTTCAAGAACTTCAAGGCTTTTCGGGCACTTTTCAACAACCTGTTCATAAACGTAAACAATCATGTTTTCCAAAAGCTCCATGACATCTTCGTGATCGGCAAAACTCATCTCAATATCAATGGAGGTGGCTTCGTTCAGGTGTTTTCTTGTGTCATGTTCTTCGGCTCTGAAAATCGGGCCGATTTCATAAACGCGGTCGAGACCTGCAGACATGAGCATCTGTTTAAAGAGCTGCGGGCTCTGGTTTAAGAAAGCTTCGCGGTCAAAGTAACTGATCGGGAACAAATCTGTTCCGCCCTCGGTTGCCGCGGCCACGATTTTGGATGTGGTGGTTTCGACGAATTTATTTTCTTTGAAGAAGTCGCGGACAGCATGCTGAACTGTGTCGCGGATCAGGAAGACGGCGGTCTGTTCTTCGCGTCTGAGGTCCATGAAACGGTTATCCAAGCGGGTATCCAGCTCAGCGTCCACTTTACCGGTCGTGTCCATCGGAAGCGGAGATTCCGCGACAGTCACAACGGTGATGGATTCGGGCATCAACTCGTAACCGTTGGGCGCTTTAGGTTCAGCTTTGATGGTTCCCGTTACCGTAATTACGGATTCGCGGCTCATTCTTTTAACGGTTTCTAAAAGCTCGGGGTCGACTTTTTTCTTTAAAATCGTTACTTGAGCGCGTCCCGTTCTGTCGCGGAGAACCAGAAAAGTGATGCCGCCGAGGTCTCTGATTTCATGAGCCCAGCCGGAGAGCGTGACGGTTTGACCGTTGTCCGCTTCGGGGTTGATTTCCCCCGTAAAGTGTGTTCTGAGTGCTTTTAAAGACATAATAATCCCTTTAACTGTAAAAAGTAAAATTGCATATTTCGGTTGAGAAATAATCCATATCGTATTTTAATTTAAGCAAAAATTTAAATGGAATAAAACGGGTGAATATCTTATACTGACAAATAAAAAAGGCGATATTTATGGATTTACATCAAATTGAAGAATCGGCAGAACACGCATTTGACCATGCCCTGCACATTGTTAAAATGAAAAATATTCTTCTGATTTTCGTCATTTTGTGTTTGGCTTACCTTTATATTTTCGTGATTGATTAAATGTCAATCAATCCTCTACTTTTTAAAGGCCCGCATGCTGGCTTGACTTATTTCGAAAAAGAGGCGCTGGACATACATTCATCATATTATTCGATGACTTTCTTCTCAAGCATTTTACAGGCCTGGCAGACATCGTCATTGCACGGCTCGCCGCAGATTTGACAGTTTTTCATTGCCGAGACGTCCAAAGCCTGCGCGATCAAAGGTACCATCGTATCGTAACCGCGTACCAGCGAATATTTTGTTCCCGGATGGTTGACTTCAAATGTATTCAACAGGCGTCTGACTTCTTTTCGAAGCGCACCGAAGGAATGCGGACAGGCCGTCAATTCCATCGGCAGATCATTCAGATAGGCGTAAAGGGCAATTTCTTTTTCCGGAATTTTCCGAAGCGGTTTCACACGGACAATAAAACCGTCCAGTTCGTTCGCGGCCGAAAAACGGACCATCCGCTCGACATCGCCGCGGAAATGGTTAAGCATAATTGTCTGGGCTTCATCATCCAGGTTATGCCCGATTACGAGTTTGGTCGCACCGATTTCGCGGGCGACTTTATTGAGGATTTTTTTCCGGAGAACGCCGCAGTAACTGCAGGGACCGACTTCTTTTTTATCATCGCTGTAACGGTTTTCAACCATTTTCTTTTCAACCACGAGCTCATCCATCGTTTTGCCGTATTCGTCTTTGAAAGACCGGACAATATGTTCGATGCCGAGCCGCTCCGTCATTTCACGCGTCCGCTCTATGGAATAATTGCGGTATCCTTCGATGCCTTCATCAATTGTCACCGCAACAATTCGGATATCCGGGCGGCCGCCGAAGATTTTATGCATGAGTAAAAGCGCGACTGAGCTGTCTTTTCCGCCGGAGAACCCGACGGCAATGACATCATTTTTTTTCACGGGATAACGCTGGCGCAGGGTCAGCTTCGCTTTACGCTCCACGTCTTCAAAAAAATGTTTTCTGCATAAATGAAGGCCGGAATACGGCTGGTAAATGATTGCAGGCGTGCTGCATTTTCGGCATTTTGCTGTCATGGGTCAACCTGATAAATGAAACTGAACTGAAAAACGATACCTTTCTCATTTAAACTTTATGTTTTCGGAAATTTCGGCAGCTTGATCTCTTTTTCGAACCGTTTTCCCGTCATGATTGCTGATGCCGTTTTATTGTTGTGTGAAAGCTTTGCTTCCGCCTTTATTTTCTGCGTCATTGCCGGCTGGATCTTCGGGTTTCTGACAGGCATGATTCCCGGAATCCATGTCAACAACATTGCCGTTCTTCTGGCAGGGACGGCCGCTTTTTGGTACGGTTTCGGTTTTTCGCCCGTTCTCTTATCTGCCGTTATTCTTTCATGTGCGGTTTCTCATACGTTTCATAACATCATTCCAGCAGTTTTTCTCGGCGCGCCCGGCGAAGAAACAATTTTCGCCGTTCTGCCGGGGCATAAATTACTGATTGCGGGTGAAGGACGGACTGCGGTTCGTTTATCTGCTCTCGGCAGTGCCGCCGCCGTCTTCTTTTCTTTTTTGGTAATCCCGCCGGCCGCCTTCCTTTTGTCGTATTTCTATCCGATGCTGGAGACAAAAATGGGATTTATTTTACTTGCCCTTTCTTTAATTGTCCTGTTTTCCGAAAAGAAAGTATCTCAAATTTGTTCAGCAGGTATTGTTTTCTTGACCGCCGGCGTTTTGGGGCTGATTGCGTTTGAAATGGACGGCAGCTTGAATCCTGTTCTGTTTTCGTCTTGCGTTTCCGTTCTGATGCCGCTTCTCAGCGGATTGTTCGGTGTTCCGCAGCTGATCATCAGTTTATTTTCCGAATCCGATACATATGATGTTCATGAAACCGGTTTGAATTTCTCTAACAAACTTATTTTTAAAAATGCGGTTCTCGGAACGGCTGCCGGTGCATTTGTTTCGTGGATTCCCGGTGTTTCTTCATCAGTTGCCGCAATTTTAGCCGGTTTTTTCAAAAAGGACGGCTGGAATGAACCGGACGCACGCTACCCTTCTTCTTCCGAAGAAGAAAACTGCCGGTCAAAAGAATATATTGTGATTGTTTCAGCCATTAATACGTCAAACGCGGTTTTCGGTCTTCTGGCATTTTTTGCAATCGGTAAATCCCGAAACGGCGCGGTTGTTTCGGTTCGGGATATTTTATCGGCTGCCGGATTCCCGCTTTCAGCCAAAACATTTTCAGGCGAGATGCTTGAACTGTTTATTTTGTTTTATGCCGTCATTATGCTCAGCGCCTTTTTCTCTTATTTTTCAACGATTTATGCCGGTAAAATTATTCCCGGAATTTTTCAAAAATTCGATTACCGAAAAATTTCGGCTCTTGTTCTTCTGCTTCTTTCTCTTTTAATTTACTCGATGTGCGGCTCTTACGGGTTTATTTTGTTTACCGTTTCCGTTTTCATCGGATTTTTGCCGGCAGTTCTTCATGTACGAAAATCCAATCTGATGGGCGTTATCCTTTTTCCCGTTATGCTTTATTTTCTGGGGTTGAGATGATTCGATAAAAAACATAAACGAAACGGTTAAATCATGAAACAGCATGTTTTAATAAATTATTTTCAACCGATTTTGTAAATTTTTAACGCATCGCTTTTTCTGTGTTTGTATATCTGAACGGCGGTCGTTGCTATTTACACATGAGATTTAATGAAATAAGTGATCTATGATGCAATTCTGTCCGAAATGTAAAAGCATGATGATGCCCGCCGGCGGCGAGTTTAAATGTAAGAAATGCGGCTGTACCTCCGCAATGGGTGA
>CAYUQC010000041.1:0-18599 GCA_964446755.1 uncultured Methanosarcinales archaeon | reverse complement strand
TGCTGTTTTCTAAAAAATCAAATTTAAATTCAATGCTTGCCGCTATCGAAATTAGAATTGTTACTTAAAAGAGAATAAATTCTGTTAAAACGGTCCGAATATGAACCGTTTATTCACCGGTTTGTTTTTGTTCCTTTTTACCGCCGGTTTTTTCGGATTTATCAATCTCGCGAAGTCCGCTGATAACGGCATCGTATTTTTCACACACCCGTTTAATCAAATTGCCGGATTGGTTTTTATGCGTCGGGAAAGTCACTTCACCTTTCTTGATTTTTTTACCGTTGCCGGATGTGCCGTAATCCGGGGAGACAACCACACCGTCAACAGAAAGTCCGATGCCGAGTTCGCCGAGAATTTTAGCCGACATTTCAGTTGCCGGGCTGGCTTTGGATTTTACCATCAGCGCTTTGTTGCGGTAGATCTCCTGAAGCTCTTTCAAATCGTTGAGATTTTCTTCTTTTTTGGATAATTTTCCGAACCGTGTAAAATCTTCGCCGAGTTCTTTTTCAATCAGGCGGATATCTTCCGTCAAATCGCTGAAGGTGGTTGAAGACATTTCCAAAACCGTGCCGCCGTACGGCGGGTCGAGTTTACCGAGTTTTTCAGCATATCCTTTTGCCATCACCAAAATATCGGTTTCTTCCAGGATCTGCAGATCATTTTCATTCGGCTGATAGGGATTCACGACTTTATAATTCGTGATGCCGCACATGCGCATCAGCGACTCGTACATTTCAGTGACAGCGAGTCTTTTCCGGGAAGCGAAACTTGAAATGTCGCTCTGTCCGCCCTGCGCACGGTAAATCTCAACCATTTTGTTTCTGACATCGGCCGAATCGTTGGAAGCGATTCCGAAATATTCGGCAAACAGTTTGGTGGTGGTCATCATTTTCGTGCGGCCGTGCGGTTTGAGATCAATTAAACCGCGCTCATAAAGTTCGTTGATATGGTCATACGCGTTTCCGCCGCGCATTTCAACGACTTCAGCTTTTGTAATCGGCTGGTGATAGGCAATGATCGAGAGTGTTTTCAGCTGCGGCGACGTCAGTTCTTTCGGAGCGACATCTTTGACTTTTTCCGCGAATTCGGGTTTGATCTGCATGACAAAACGGCCCGCCAGATCGGCGATTTCAATACCCGATCCGCGTGCCGTATAATCTTCCTTCAGTTCGGCGACAAGGTGCATGACTTCCTTCTTGGAAAGGCCGGAAATTTTCATCAGAGTTTCGGCCGTCACCGTGCTGCCGGCGGCAAACAAGGCGGCTTCAATAATTTGTTTTGCAGTGTTTTCCTCTGTCATAATGGTCATCAGATTCAAATCAAATGTTTTTATTCGCCGTATTTCTCCGCCGGCTCGGGACTGTCCGACGGCTGATCCAAAAAGGAGGCGTCGAACGGGTAAATGTAAAGCGTTTCATATATTTTTTCCTGATAAAGCATGATTTCTTTCATGGCCGCCAGGAACAAAAGCGTAATATAATCCATAATTCTGTCCGCGCCGTCGAGTTTGAAGATATCGTCCAGCGTCACATATTCTCTGTTTTTAAAGAACTGCCTGAGTAAATCCATCAGCGTTCCCGTTCTTTTTAGAATCGCTTCGTCGTGCGCGATGTTCATCACATCTTCCGTTGTCAGTTCAACATCAATATAGCGGCGGGCATTCTCCGTCCGCATATGTTCTCTTCTTTTGACAACGTCCTTTTCCGCTTTTTTCAGCTCATCAATCAATTCTTTGAGCGTGACGGGACGGCGCGCGGACCGTCTGACCGGCAGAAGCGGCATGTTGAATTCGTTGATGTCGAATTCTTCTTCATAATTCTCTTCCGCTTCATAAAGGTCTTCTAAAATCTCTTCTTCTTCCACGAACAGGCCGGTGGATTTCATGCGGAGCAGAACACAGGAATAAAGGAGTGTCCGGCCCGAAATCCGAAGGTCCATCAGCTGAAGTTCTTCAACTTTGTTAAGGAAAGTGTCCGTGACCTGTACGATGTCAATGTTCCACGGGTCGATTTTGCCGTTTTTAGCAAGCTCGACGAGAATTTCAATCGGTTCGTTGCCGATAAAGGAGGCAAAGTCCAGCGTCTCCACGTCAATGCCGCTGTCGGTCAAACTGTCACCGAGGGAATCGATAAAGTAGGATTTCACATTTTCGTTTTTCATAAAATCGCCTGATCTGCCGTCGGATGTGTCTAATCCGTCATCATTTATAAGAATTGAGTCGATTTCCGAGCTCATGCCGATTTGACCCCCGTGATGCTGGTGGTTCCTTCAAGCTGCGTCACGCCGATGATCCTGTCGGACTGTTCCAGCATCGGTTTGCGGAGAGAAATCACAATAAACTGGGCGACTTTCGCGGATTTTTCGACACGTTCCGCCACTCTTTCCACGTTCCACCCGTCCAGATTCTGATCGACTTCGTCAAAAACGTAGAACGGCGCCGGCCGGTATCCCTGAATCGCAATAATAAACGCAAGGGCGGTTAAACTTTTTTCACCGCCGGACATGGCTTCCAAACGCAAAATATTTTTGCCCTTGGGCTGCGCGTGAAGCGTCATTCCGCCGGCGAACGGGTCATTCGGATTTTCCAATATCAGCTCACCGTGACCGTCGGCCAATTCATAAAAGACCTGCGTGAAATTTTCGTTGATGCCGTTATACGCTTCCATAAACGTATCACGCTTCAATTTCTCATACTGGTCGATGCGGGTGAGCAGTTCTTCACGTTCGTTGAACAGTGTGTCGCGGCGTCCGGTCAGTTCTTCCTGGCGGCCGTTCACGGCGTCGTATTCGTCGATGGCGCGCATATTGACCGGCTCCAAAGCCTGCATCTCTTTTTCCAAAGATTCGATGGTAATGTAAACGGTTTGATAAGAAGGAATGTCTTCATCGGCGCCCGCTTCATCCAAGCCGCGGTCTCTGACTTCGGCGGACAAATCAATGTACTGTTTTTCAAGTGTCTGTTTGGTGAGGAAACAGGCGTCTTTGTGCCGTTTGACTTCTTCGTAGGAAAAGCGGATCTTTTCGGATTTTTTGCGCGCATCATCCGCTTTCTGTTCCAGCGCTTCTCTGCGTTCACGCAGTTCTTTCAACTCATTCGAAATCTCAAGTTCTCGCGCTTCATTCGCTTTCTGCTGTTCTTCGAATCCGTCGATTTCAGCCTGAAGCGCGGCGATATTGTCTTTGCCGGTCCGTTTCTTTTCTTCCAGGTCTTCGATTTCCGCCTTTGTTTCACTGATCACTTCTTCGGCGTGCTGTTTGGCAAGCTCAATCGCGTTCATATCGGATTTAATGTCGCCGAGACGCTCTTTCAAACGCTGGATCTCATCGTCAATGCGCTGTGCTTTTCTGCGGAATTCTTCCAGTTCGGGATTATTGAGTTCGGCTTCGATTTTTTGGATTTCCGCTTCAAGATCCTTTTGGATTTCTTCCTTGGCCAGACGCTTTTCAATGACGTCGTTCATTTCCTTTTTCAGCTGTTCGCGTTCGGTGCCGAGTGCATCCAAACTGCTTTGTTTAGAATCCAATATTTCGGAAAGGCGGTTCTCACGGTCTTTAATTTCTTCAATGCGCATTTCCATTTTAGAAATCTCATTGGAAATCGCCGTGATTCTTTTATTGGCAGTGTTGATTTTGGTCTCCAGATCATCCAGTTTATTGATCAGTTCCGCACGTTTTGTGTAAACGGCCCGGATCTCACTGCCGAGGGAATCCAGACGGTCGCGTTCTGAGGCCGCAAACGAAATGCGTGATTTCTGCGCGGTCGATCCGCCGATCATCGCGCCGCTTTTTTCAAGCGTATCGCCGTCCAGCGTCACCATTCTGTATCTGCCCAAAGACCTGCGCGCATTTTCAAGTGTGTCGATGATGACGGTATCTCTGAAAACATACCAAAAAGCCGGCCCGTATTCGGGTTCGTAATCAATCAAATCAACGGCGTAACCGACAAAACCGGGCACACTGCCATTCAAATCCGGCAAATGCCTGCGCTGTTCCATTTTGTTCAGCGGTAAAAACGTTGCACGCCCCAGATTCTTGCGTTTCAGATAGTTGATCGCGTGTTCGGCGTCGGCATCCGTTTCAACAAGGATGGCCTGCATTTTGCCGCCGGCCGCAATCTCAAGCGCTTTCGCATATTCCTGATCGGCCCGCCCCAAGTTGGCAACCGCGCCGACAATACCGTATAATTCTTCACGCTTGGACGCTTTCAGGATTTCTTCAACGGCATGAGAATAGGTGCTGCCCACTTCGGTTGCGCGGACACGGGCTTCAATAATGCCGAATTCCCTTTCTTTTTCTGAAACCCCGGCTTCCATCTGTTTCTTTTCATCGGAAAGACGTTTTTGAGCGGATTCCAAGTCGTCGATATCTCTCTTGAGTTTATCGGCTTCGTCCTGTAATTTTGAAATTTCATATTCCGCAACTTTCGTGTCGCTTTCCGCATTTTTCGCGTTGTCTTGGGCTTCGGTAATTTCATCTTCAATATCTTTAATTTCCGAAGCTTTGCGGCGCAATGCGTCCGTTAAGCGGTCTTCGTCGCGGATGAGCTGGTTTTTCTCGTTTTTGAGTTCTTCCAGCTCTTCTCTCTTTTTGTTGGAAACAGATGTCTGTTCCGCGAATTTTTTATCAATTTCAGCGATTTTGGATGCCAGAATCACTTTTTCTGTGTTCCTGTCGGACTGTTCTTTTAAGACAGCATCCTCTTTTCTTTTTTCTTCGGCAAGCGTTTTGCCGTGCTCTTCAATTTCCTTCTTACGTCCGTCGATTTTCACAAAGAGATCACGGCGCTTGGATTCGAAACTGCTTTCTTCGCGCTCTAAAACACCGATGCTTTCTCTGGCTCTGGAAATCTGTCCTTTGATTTCCTCGATTTCTTTTTTGATGCGGATCTGTTCATCCTCTCCTTTTTGGCGGATTTCGGTGTTCAGCGCGTTTAATTCCGTTTCCGCTTCGGCCTGTTCGGCTTCGCGCTCTCTGATCTTTTCTTCGGTTTCGGCAGCGAGCGTTTCATATTTTAAAATTTCGTTCTCGACATTGACCAATTCCGTTTTGGCATCTTTTAATTTGGATAAAATCAAATACCCTTCATACTTCTGTTTCTGTTCGCGAAGCGTCCGGTATTTCATCGCGTGTTCTCTTTCCGATGACAAGCGTTCCAATTGAGCTTTGACTTCTTCAATGATAATATCGATTTTTTCGATCTGCTCTTTGACAATATCAAGCTCGGCCAATGATTTCTGTTTCTTTTCATCAAACTCGGAAACGCCGGCGATTTCGTCGATGATTTTGCGGCGTTCGGTCGGGCTCATTTTCGCGGTAATTTGGGAAATATCACCCTGCATCACCACGTTATATCCTTCAGGCGTCACGCCTGCTTTGCCGAGCAGTTCATGCACTTCCGTTAAACTCACGGCTTTGCCGTTGAAATAAAAATAGCTGTAATAACCAGATTTGGTTTGTTTGATTTTTCTGGAAATTTCAAATTCATCCGCTTCAACCGGCGCTTTTCTGTCGGAATTGTCAAAAGTGATCGTCACTTGGGCAAATTCGGGAGGTTTGGATTTGGCGTCGTTGAAAATCAAATCCGTCAATTTTTCGGCGCGCATGGTTTTGGAGCCGGACAGACCGAGCGCGAAAAGGATTCCGTCAATAATGTTGGATTTTCCGCTGCCATTGGGCCCCGAGATTGCCGTAAATCCTTCATAAAACGGTATCTTTATCCGTTTTCCGAAGGATTTGAAGTTGACAAATTCAATTTCTTTTATAAACACTTATTTATCTCCCGCAGGTGATTTTTCAAACGCGCTCATCCTTTCTTTTGATTATTCGTATGTAATGATTTCCGTGTCATCTTCATCGCTTGAAATGACCTTTTCTTTGCGTTCCGACGCCGGTTTACCGCCGCGCCGTCCGCCGAACTTTCGGCTGCCGATGTCTTTCTCGGCAATGATGTATTCGCAGTCGGCATTATAATCCTCGTCTTTCTCGGAACGCATCTGCTTTTTGTTGCTGCCGATGATGTATTCCGCTTTGTCCGGAATTTCCTGTTCTTCCGTTTTAATTTTCTGAATCGTCAGGGGCATATTTTCAAACGAAGACTGTTTTGGCGGCTCGGTTTCTCTTAACGGGGAAACATCCAAAATTTCTTCCTGTGAATCTGCAAAGTAAAAAGGGTCATCTCCGGCCGGAATCGTTTTGGCGGGAACGAATTTTTCAGGTTCCGCATTGTTCTTTTTGAGCGGCACAAATTCCTGGTATTCCCAGCCGTCCGTTCTTCTCGAATTAAATGAAACGGGTGTAATCGGAGTCGCAGGACCGGACTGTTGGCCGAATCCCGGCGGCGGCATAACGCGGCGCGTTTCCTGCGGTGCGGTCTGTGTCTGAGGCATATAATCGGAATATTCTGATTCTGCCGGTGCCGGACGGGGACGTTCTGCCGGAACGGGCTGTTCGGCGGCCAAAATATCATAAATGCTTTGAGCGCTTTGGTTTGTCAACGCTGCGGCTTCATAACCGGGCTTCCCTGCCGATATTGCGTTTGAGGCCGTTTTAATATCCACGATTTCACGAACAATTCCGTCCTGCGTTATTGAAAATTCATGGATGCGCTGTTCGATTAACCGTAAGCGGTCATACGGGACAGTTTCGGGCTGAAGTTCTTCGCGGATTTCTGCAATGACGGTCCGGCGTATTTCTTCCGCCATGGCATTGAAACGCGCTTCGAATTTTTCTTCAAGTTCGTCGTAGATCTTCTTCTCAATCTTTTCTGTACCGCTGTATTTGATTTTTCCGTTCAACATTGTCCCTCGAGCTCTTTGAGTTGTTTTTAATGTGGCGTAAATGTGTGGTAAAAAAGGTGTTTGTATGTAAACTGTTATGTTTATAATTATATATATAGCTTACATACGATTCCGTATCCCGTATTTTCTTTTCAGTTCCGCCTGTCGTTGTTTAATGTGTCTTCTTGTACTTGATTTTATATCAAACTTGCCGTTATGTCATACCCCAGGCTGCAGAGTGTGACCACCAGCGCAAAGCGTACGAGTTTTCCGATAATGATCAGGATTGAAAATTTCTTAAAGTCATACCGGACCGCGCCGGCAACAAACGGAAATACGTCTCCGATGATGGGGACTGATGTAAACAGCAGCAGCCACGACCCGTATTTTTCAAAAAGTTTCAGTCCCTTCTCATATTTTTCAGGACTGATGATTTCGAAACGGTCCGAAATTTTATGGACGCCCCAATATCCCAGCAGATATGTCGTCAAAGAACCGAGGAAACTGCCGGCCGTTGCCACAAGAACGATGCCCCAGAAACTGTGGGTCTGGCACATGAAAACAATCAGGACTTCCGGACTGAGGGGAATTAAAGAAGCCGCTAAAAGCGCGCTGATAAATAAACTGAGATAACCGTAATTGAACAAAAAGTCGTTAATTATCGGCATGATGGTTTCAAACATATTTTTCTCCTATATGAGAACAGCTTCAAAAGCGTTCGGACAACCATAAACAAACCGACTTTATTAAATCTCAAACGTATTTAATGCGTTTCTTTAACTATATAAAGCATTTTATGCCGACAATGGGTTTACTGCAGTCTGTATATTATAATATCCGTTCCCCATGTCAGCAGCAGGATAACGGCGGTGAAGCGGACAAGTTTTCCGGCGGCTAATACGGCAAACCAGCGGAATTTGTATCGTCTGAACATCGCCACGATAAGCACTTCCGGCCCCCACCGGAATGATCGTTGATGGTAAGAAAAACAATGAATAAACCGATGTATCCGTCATTAAACAAAAAGTCGGTTAATTGGAATGATTGATCCGAACATGCTTTTCTTCCGATGAGAAACATATACACGTCAATCCAAATAAACACGGGAACTAAATAAAAACAACATGATTAAATCGGTCATAAATTATTTAAGTGTATACTCAGCTTTCTGAATCTAAAAATTAAAGTGGCTTGCAAATGACAAATAAAATCTTTTCTGTTCCTTACGGCAGCGGGCATCTTTCTTTTGAGCTTCCCGAATCTGCCTTTTCGGACCTGGTTCTTCCGACCGACGAAGGCGAATCGACGGCTGACTCCGACGCGCTGATCCGTCATGCGCTGAAGCACCCGGTTAATTCTTCCCGTCTCTCCGAACTGGCCGCGCCGGATCAAAAAATTGCCGTTATTATCAATGATGTGACACGCCCGACACCGTCGGCATATCTCATTCCGTTTGTTCTGGAAGAACTGTCCGCTGCCGGTGTTCCCGATGAAAATGTTACCTTTTACTTCGCTCTCGGTCTTCACCGCGCGCACACGGCGGAAGAGATCCAAAAACTTCTCGGCAGCGATATTTACAACCGCTTTAAATTTGTCCAGCATGAAGTCGGCACTTTTCCGACTACTTCTTTCGGCAAGACGTCACGCGGAACGCCGATCGAGATTTTCAGCGATATTCCCGAAAATGATTTAATCATCGGTGTCGGTGAGGTCGGTTTCCACTATTATGCAGGATACAGCGGCGGCGCCAAATCGCTCCTTCCGGGCGTCAGTTCCAGGGAATCAGTTATTACAAACCATAAAATGATGATTGACAAAAATGCCGTTTCAGGCCGTGTTGACAGTCCCGTCCGCCTGGACCTGGAAGAAGCGGCCAAAACCGTCGGTTTGGATTTTATTCTGAATGTTGTTTTGGACAGTCATAAAAAAGTCGTTGCGGCTTTTGCCGGTGATTTTATTGACGCGCACCGCGAAGGTGTTAAAGTTGTTGACGCGCTGTATAAAATCAACGTTGAATCCGCAGACGCGGCTATTGTTTCCTGCGGCGGTTACCCCAAAGATATCAATCTGTATCAGGCCAATAAAGCGCTTGACAACGCAACGCAGTCCGTTAAAGAGGGCGGATCAATCATTCTGGTCTCTGAATGCCGCGACGGTATCGGAAACGCAGTTTACGACCGGTGGAACAAAGAATGCCGGACCGCGGCCGAAGCGATCTCCCGTTTCAATCAAGAGTTTGAATTCGGCGGACACAAGGCCGCCACAACAGCCGCCGCATCACAGCGGTTTAAACTCTATCTTGTTTCTTCACTTTCCGATGAGACGACGGAAGAAGCTTTCTTCATCCCGTGCAAAACGATTGAGGAAGCCGTTTCAAAAGTGCTTGCCGAAAATCCGGACGCAAAATTCCATGTGATTCCGTACGGCGGACAAACGCTTCCCGTTATGAAATCCTGATTTATTCGGGGTTTTCCGGAATTTCTTTTTTTATTTTTATTTCATGTGTCCGGCATCCATTTAAATAAAAAGAGCGTTTCTTCATTCTATCTTCTATATTTTATAAATTACTTGGTGATTTATATGTCAAAGAAAGAATTCCGTCAAAAAACAAGAATGATCGCCTGGGGTATTACCGGCGCCGGCGACAAGCTTGCAGAAACCGTTGAAATCATGCGCCGGATTAAAGAAAGAGATTATATGATTGATGTTTTTGTTTCCGAGGAAGGAGAAACCGTTTTGAAATGGTATAAGCAATTTGAAGACGTCAATAACGCTTTTGATTCCTGTACGGTTGAATCCGGCCCGAACGCGCCGTTCATTCTCGGGGATCTACAAACCGGCAAATATGACGCTTTAATCATTTCTCCCGCAACTGCTAATACAGTTGCGAAAATCGTTTACGGAATTGCCGATACACTTTTGACAAACGCTGTCGCACAGGCGGCAAAAACAGACATGCCGATTTATATTTATCCGGTGGACCAAAAGAAAGGCAAAATTAAAACACAGGCGCCGGACGGCCGTAAGTTTGATTTAAAAATGCGCGGCATTGATATTGAAAATTCCAAAAAACTGAAGAAAATGGAAAACATCCGAGTGATCGAATCACCCGATAAATTGAAAAAATATTTTAAGTGATTTTTCATTTTTATTTTATTTTTTAATCTCATCTGCTTCTCTTTTTTGTTTTTTCTATTTTATTTCATTATTGTTTATTCAGATTAAATCTATATATCTAAATCTTGATATATTTATTTGTCTCGGATTTTCTATATTTCTATTTTCCGGGATCTGAAAAACAAGGTGATAAACATGCCTGAAAAAACAAGGTGATAAACATGCCTGAAAAAACAATGAGATTAGCTTGGGGCATCACGGCCACAAGCGACAAACTGGATGATTCCGTTCATTTGATGGAAGATTTCAAAAACCACGGTTACAAAATTGACGTTTTTGTTTCAAAAGAAGGAGAAAACGTTTTGAAGCAATACAATAAATTCAACACCGTGTCAAGTGATTTCCGATCCTGCACTGTTGACGTCGGAATCTATAACAACCCGCTCGACAGCGATCTGCAGTCCGGCATTTATGACGCGTTGATTATTGCGCCGGCCAGCCCTAATGTTGTGGCAAAAATCGCAAACGGAATCGCAGACACGTTGATCACGCACGCCGTCGTGACGGCAACAAAATCCGATATTCCGGTTTTCGTATTCCCATCCGATACGGAAAGAGGTTCTGTGAAAACCAAAACGCCTGACGGCCGTGTGATTGATGTTCGTACGCGGCGGATCGACCGTAAGAATGTGAAGCGTATTTCCTGGATGCAGGATGTCATCGTTTTTAAAAGCGCAAAAAGTCTCAAAAGTAAATTTTCTCTTGAAGAATAAAAAAGAACAAAACAAAAGGGGTGGGTTCTTTTGTTTTGTCAGATCGTCTTTTATTTACCGTTTCAGTCTTTTCTTCTGAATCCGTAGAAAACAGCACCGACCACAAGGACAACCATGGCGATGGCAATCATGCTGGACGCGGAGAAAGTCGGGTTCTGAACAAAGTCGCGAATACTTGAAATAGAGTTGTCGATAAAAGACGGCGTCATTTGGTAACCGGAAACTTCACCTGGTGCCTGTGAGGCATCCGTTCCGTAACCACCGCCATTTTCTCCTTCATCTTTCTGCTCTGGTGCGGCAGCACTGTCGGAAACAACCGCCTGGCCGAAGCCCGAACCGTTGGTATTTCCTGATTTTTTGTCTGTCGGAATGGGTCTTTCTGTGGCTTCCTGAAGGGTTTTCAGGAATTCCTCCTGATCTTCCGGATTCACACCGGCAACAGATAACTGACCGGCAATGAATTTATCAAAGGTCGGGTTGCCGCAGGTGTGGTGACAGCAGGCAACACCTGTTTCTACGACCGACTCGACATAGTCTTTAATCAGCTGGTTCAGAACTTCTTGATTGGCATTCCAATACTTTCCGTCTTCCTGGGCAATTGCCTGAATCAAACGGGCAACCGAAGACTGATAGCTGTAAGGTTCGGATTTCAGCCATTCTCCGTTTTCACCCGTCAGGAACTGTTCGTATATGTCATTCCACATTTTGTCACTGATCAAATCCGGATTCGTGACAGCCCAGCCCCATAAGTTGTCGAGAACTTTGGCGATTTCCCGCGCTCCCGCATAATCATGCTGTTTCATGCCATCAAACCATTTCTGATTCATATAACGGGCATAGAATTCCTTCTCCAGGAAATCCTGAAGCGTATCCATCGCCGGGGTACCGCCGATCCAGTTTCCGTCGGCATCAATCTTATAATTTTGTAAATTCATGACATAAGATTCAGGATATTTTCCGTCATTACGGGCATAACTGACCGCCAGATTCAATCCGCCCAAATATTGGTAGAAATCATCATTGTCAACGGCACCGTAAAGGGCTGATGATCGGCTGTGAACAGTCGCATCAACATTTGACAGGACTTGCTGGTACAGTTTTTCCTGATCCGGTTTATATCCGCCCCAATCACCCAGACTGTTATAGACATGGCTCATCCGGGAGATGAATTGCTTGGCTATGTCAGAAGAATCATTCCAGGATCCGGTTGAACCGATTAAATCATCCAATCCGGTGCCGTACGTATCGGAGGCCGGTCCGAAAATACGGGAGAGTGCGTCTTCCTGAGAAATACCGTTTTTACCACCGTTGTAAATGGCATCCGTATTCCTCTTTATGTAGTTTGCGTATTTATCGCCATCTGGCTGCTCATATGCTTGACGGATGGCACGGTCCAGCATCAGGACTTTTTCCGGAAACGTGTCGCGGTAAGCGCCTGAGATTTCAACGACGACATCAATACGCGGACGCTCGACGATTTGTCCGTTCAGGTTAATTGTTAACTGATCAGCTGGAATTGCCGTAAAATTATTCGCGTCCACATTTCCGCCGGACCATTTCGGTTCCATTCCGATCAGATACATTATCTGAGCTTCCATGATACCGTCCGTTCGGGTTGTTTCACCCGCCCATAATACATATCCGACAGTGCTCGGCCATTCGCCGTGCTTGTTATAATAATCCGCCAGCATTTGGTCTGCCAGCATTTTTCCGACTTCCCATGCTGTTTCAGTTGGAATCCTGCGCTGATCGACGGTTTGGAAATTGCCACCGGTCGGTAGCACTTGCGGACTTCTGACCGGATCGCCGCCGGCTTTTGCTTCAATGTGTTCGCCGCGGAGTGCTTTTAAAACCTGTTCGATTTCTCTGGATTTTCCCAATTCTTCCGCGTAATTTTTACCGAGGTCCAGCTGACCTGTAATGTTATTCTTCTGTTCCGCAGACAAAGTTTTGGATTTGCCCGAATAGAAATCACTTACAACTTTTTCCGACGTATCGGAAGAGTCCAAAGCTTTTACCAAAAGGCTGTAAGCATCATCTGACCCGAGACCGGTTTCTTTCACATATCCGATGTATTTTTCAGATAACATCGAATAAACCATTTCGTTGAGGATATCTCCCGACAGCGGAACGCCAAGCACGTGAAGGCCGTACGGCATATATTCCGATTTTAAATCTTCCAATATTTCTTCGGCTTCATGCAGTATATCACCGAAATCCTCGTCAGTCATGTCGTTTAATTGTGTTTTTGTCACATCGAGTTTTTTATCAATACCGGTTTCATTCATCTTTTTGATGATTTCCTGCTTGTATCCTTCCTTTAAACCGGCTTCCGTGCCCGCATCATTTTCATAATTAAATATGGCTTCATTCAACTCGGCATATTCTCCGTAAAGGTCGGCATAAACAATTGCCGGAGTCATATGGTCTACGATAACGGCATTACCTCTTCTTTTTGAGATAATGCCTTCGCCGACACCGTCAACAATATACGGATAAATGATCGGGACATCACCGGCCATCAAAGCGGGCCAGTCATAACGCGACAATGCGGTCTGTTTTCCGGGGAGCCATTCCTGGGTTCCGTGCCGTCCCAAATGAACGACGGCATCGGCTGAAAATCCGGCATTTTCATCTTTCGGGAATATTTCAACTTCGGAATCACCGCCGTCAATTACTGTTCCTTCTTCATTTTTGTGCTGGAGCCACAAATAAAAAGCAATGTACTGGTGTGTCGGCGGTATATTGGTGCTGTGATAAAGCGTTTCAATATTTTCCTCATGACCACGGGCAGGCTGCGGCGTTAGAATGACGCGGCCGTCTCCGTCTGTACCGGTGACTTCAATGTAGGGGATGATAATGTATTTGTTTTCATATACCATGATGTTTCCGGGCGCAGATCCCCATAATTCTTCAACTTCTCCGCGTTTGTCCGAATAAAGCTGTTCCTGAGCGATACGCTTCTCGGCTTGTGCTTCCGGTTCTAAATTCTTTATGGATTCTTCAAACCATTCGCCTGTGAAAGACTCTTTAAACCATTCCAAATAAAGGTCGTCTGAAATCAAAACAGCTTTTCCGGTGTCGTAATATTCTTTCCCTTCCGACACGTCAACACCACCGATTAGTTTTTTCAATTCGCCCGGCGCCCATCCGCCGACATTGATTCCCTGCGTTGTCATCGCGTTGATTAAAGCGTCTTTATCCGGCGCTTTTATTAAATCGATGTTGTAATCCGCTTTTTCCAATCCGTTTAACAGTTCGATTGTGCTGGCGGGAACATCCATATACGAGGCACCGATATTTCCTTTCCCGCCGCCGTGATTGTAATAAACAACGGCAATGTTTTTGTCGGCGTTGTCCGTTGATTGGAGGTTTAATTGGCCGACAACGCGGCCGACAAGCCAGTCGATTTGTTCGGGAATTGCTCTGTTGTATGTTGCGCCGTCAATGACTTCGGTGGAGACCGCGGCAATCGGATCAATCGCGCCTTTTGCTTCCTGGTTTACCAATTTCATTGTTCCGTTGCCCAGAGGGTTGCTTGAATTCATCCAATCTTCGTACGCGTCCACAATCAAAATATTGAAAACGGGAACATCTAATTCCGCTTCATCAAAACGATGTGACCCGATGTAACGGTAGTTTAAAATCGCGTCTATTTCTCCTGCTCTGAAATATTTTCCGCCTCGGTCTTCTGAATCAAATAATGACCCTTCTCCGGAAGGGGGCGCTTCACAATAAGCTGCAATAACGTTGATGCCCTTTTTCTCCAACTCTTCAATCATTTTATCGATCGGATCCATTTTATCCGGATAATATGATTTATAAACCGCAATACCGACTGTCGGATTTTCGGGGTTGTAAATGTATGCTTCCTCTTCTCCTTCCCATATCTCTTCATTTGTTTTGTACCAGTTAATATAGTCGGTGTACTCTGTTTCAAAATATGAGTTCATATGAGGGTGGTAAATCGCTTTAATCGGGAGAGCGACGGCAGGCGATGGCTGTCTTAAATCATAGCGGCTGTAGAAGTCGATTAAAACCGTATTGACCATGGATTCTAAATTGGAGTGCTCGAAAGGCGTATTTGACCAATATTCGGCAATTTTTGCCCGATATTTGCTGAAATTTTCTTCCGTATCCGAAATTCCAGGGACGGGCGGCGCACCGTATCCTTTACTGACATTGTTTTGTTCTCTGTATCGGGTGGTGTTGTCGTCCAAAACGACAATTTTTTTCTCATCGCCTGTGTTTTTTCCTTCACACTCTGTTAAGATGAATTCTTGTAACTGATTCCAGGTCGGGTTTGTTGAAACCATATGAATGGTGATCACATCTGCGCCGTCAAAAGCTTCCTTTAATGCCGTTTGCCCTTCTTCGGCAAGCAAACGCGGAACAGCTTTTGTTTCAATCGAAACCAATTCGACATTGCTTCCGTTTTCTTTATACTCTTCTGCCAGCGCATTAATTATTTTATTATGCGTTTCATAACCGCTGATGATGACGACTTTTCTCGGAATGCCCAAATCTGCGGGGTCGGCTTTAATGATTGTCATTTCCCGATAATGACTTTCCGAATCTTTTGCTGCGGTTACCGAAATTGTGTTGTATCCTTTTATCAAATCATTCTTCGGAATGAAAATCTCATAAACATTCTCAGACGGAGATGCATTTGTTTTGGTTTTTTGATTTTCGGCTGAATCTTTATATTCCGCTTTCACAGTGTCTGCACCGAATGCGGCAATGTCTATAATATAATTTGTTTCATCTTCCATGTATGAAATATTTGTAATCAGCGGCGCTTCTAAAAGATACAGTTTAACATCTTTCCGATTCTTTCCGGAAGGCAGCTTGACGACCCCTTCTATGCTGTATGTTCCGTCTCCGACAGGTATTTTCTCCGTATAATTTGAAGCAATTTCATAAACATCCGCATATGTTTTGTTGTCCGCGCATTTTTCGACGGTTAAATCGGCATCTGTTACATCGGTGTTCTCAACACGAATCTCCGTTATGCCTGCATACGGTGTTCCGGGGTTGCTTCCCATCAGCCAGGTTGCTAAAATAATATATTCGCCTTCAGCGACATTTTCAAATTTGAAATTATTGCCGCTCGTGAGGTCGTTGCTGACGGCTGAAGAAATCAGCAATTTGCTGCCGTCTGCTTTTATGAGTGTAATTTCATTCGCGGCTTCTTTACCGTTTGACTCTGCCGCAATTTTTACAACATTTGCACCGGCATTTAATTCGGCTTTATCAATTTTCAATTTATACGAGGAACCGGCAGGCGTGCTGTTTGTCCGTTTTGTTTTGCTGCCGCTTGTATTTGTATACTCGGCGCTGACACTTTCTGCGCCGTAAACGGTTATGTCTAATGCATAATCATTTTCATTTTCTTTAATATCAATCGCCGTAAAAAATACGCCTTCCAGCAAAATTAATTTTGTATCTTTACGGCTCTTTCCGCTTGCAAGTTTGACAGTTCCCTCTACAGTATATGTACCGCTGTTTTCAGGTTCTTCCGAACTTAATAAATTTGCTGTTTCATACACCTTTTCCAATACTTCATCGCCTGCGCATTTCCCGACCGTTAAATCCACATCTTCCGGGTTTCCGCCGCTGACCGTCACTTCGGATATGCCCGCATAGGGTGTTCCCGGATTGCTTCCCATAAGCCAAGCCGCTAATATCGTATATTTGCCGTCGGGAACATTCTCAAACTTGAAATTATTCCCGTCTCCGGTCTCGTCACTGACAGCCGTTGCAACGACTTTTATTTTTTCGGTGTTTACGTCGGTAACATCGGCAGCCGCAATCGGCACAACAGACGATAAAATTAAAATTAACAATACGAATAATGTATTCAATCTCTTAAACGAAATAATGCCATCCCCTTGTGTTCTTAATTTTTAATTAAGCTTAAAACAAATCTGCTTGTTATCCTTTTACCGGTATTACTGAATGTCTTCGGCAAATAACTCAGATTAATTGTTGTATACAGCGGGGAATCAATAAATATCTAATTTTTTAGATTAAATATATTATCTTTTATGGTTCCAATTCTATTCACATTATTCTTATTTTTATACAGACAGCTGTAATCGAAATAAACTTATCAGAATCATTTTTCCGCTTTTTGTTTCTCCTGTGTAATTTCTACCGTTCCATCCAATACTTTCACCCCGCTTCCTTCTCCTTTAATACACACAAAAAACTTCTATGGTTTACTGTCTCACAAAAAAGACGGAGGATAAAATCATGAACGCCACAATCGCATCCAACGATTTCAATGAAAGTATCGCTTTAAACAAAACCTGTGAAAACGGAAACTTAACTGCTTCCGGACCCTCTGACGACGAATTCTTTAAAGGACTCGTTCAACGTGCCCGTTTCTATGAGCAGTTCGAAGACCGAAAATCTAAAATTACGTATTCTGTTGTTCAAACGGATATCGGCGCTTTTACGGCTTGAGTTTGTTCCGATTTATTTTTTATTTTAAGAAAAACGTTTTTCATTATTATTTGCATTCTTCCTTCATTCTTTTTCATTTTTAACCGGAGTCATGTCAAAAGGAGATTAATTATGCCGCTTATTTCAAATATCGAAATTCTAGAAAAACCCGAACAGCCGATTATTTTTATCCGTTCCAAAACATCCGTTCAGGATCTGCCGAAATATATCGGTGAAAATTATGCAAAACTGGGTGCTTATCTTGAAAAAAAGGGCCGCTATCCGGCTGATATACCTTTTGTTTCATTTTACAGTTTTGAAGAAATGGATGACACGGATGCCGCCATGGATGTCATTATGGGTTTTCCACTTGCATCACCGCTTCCGGGAGAAGAAGAAATCGAATCCGGGTTTACAGCTGCCGGCAAAATGCTGTCCTGCATGTATCTCGGTCCGTACGATCAAATGGAACCGGTTTATGAGCGGGTTATGAAAGAAGTTTATGAAAAGGGATACGAACCCGTTTATCCGACATACGAATTTTATTATAACGGTCCAGAAGTTCCGGCTGAATATTATTTAACCGAAATCAGGATTCCGGTAACCGAGAATAATAAAAATTAATTTCATTTTTTTCTCTTCTTTTTTCAAAAGCTTTCGCTGCTTAAAGTTAAACAAGAAAAAATTGAAAGAAAGAACAAACGTGTTAAAATAACGGAGGTTGAATCCGCGAGTTTTAGCAAGGTTGTGGTCGTGCTAAGACTCGCAGACTCGGGTTTACATGTGTCTATGAGGAACGTCTTGCCTTTAGGCGATAACGTTTTATCCGTTTTTATCGTTTTTTGTAGGGAGTTTTGTGTGTTTTACAAGGGATTGGGTTACGGGCTGTCAAAGAATTTTTTAATATCAGATTTGATTTTATCAAATTCTTTGTCAGCCTTATCATACTGATCTTTGACTTTTTTGTTGAAGTCGTCGAGATATTTCTGCGCTTCTTCTTTGGTGATTTTGTTTTCCTTTACAAATTCATCCGTGCGCTTTTTGGCGTCAGCTTGTGTTTTTGAGATATCGTCTTTTGTTTTCTTATATCTCGCTTCCGCTTTTTTGTTCCAGTCATCGTAATGCTTTTTTAATTCATCTTTGGACATGTCTTTTTTAAACTGGGCCATATCCTTTTTTGCATCTTCTTTTAACTGGGCCATTTCTTTTTTGGTGCGGTCGAACGAATCTTCAAGTTGGTCGCCTGCATCTTCAAAGAATGTTTTTAACGGGTTTTGTTGTGTCATAATATAACCTTCATTTCTGTCGGCTTGTTTTTTATTTATTTTCGTTGATTATTATTTTATTATTTTTAATCAACCTGTGATATTTTATAATAATCTTTTACTATATAAATTTTTGTAAAAACTTGTTTTAAAATAAACTTGTATTTCAAAAACTCATTTTATATTCAATGATATAACGAAACTTGTATTCATTTTAATAT
>CAYUQC010000040.1:0-18782 GCA_964446755.1 uncultured Methanosarcinales archaeon | reverse complement strand
TTTACCGAAACATCAGGTCACATATCAGTCAGGGAAAAAACTCCCGACTTCATTACAGATGAATGTAAATTGAAATGAACAGTGTTCTGAAAACACATCATTCAAGCTCTTGCATTCTGAATTTAACATCAGAACGAGAGGAATCCTACTACATCACAGGGCATATATAAGGGTTTTGCTAACGGATTTTGATTTAATCAAATAAATAAAAAATGGAGAATATAATAGAAGAGAGAATGAATGAACATTACAGAAAATCAGCTGATTCCGGGAAAATTTTCTGGTTACAGTCGATTGCGTCATTGTTTCATTCGGATGTTTTTACAAGAATATTTGAAATCACTTTCAACATTTGAATATCTTCTTCAGAGATTTCGGAAAGTAAAACTTCTTTATTTTCAACCGTAATAAATAAAGCAACACCCGTACGCACATATTTTACGGGATATCTTTCATCGAATTCTTTTAAAAATCCAATCATTTCATCCGGTGAAGGGTCATTGCTTTTGGAATTTTGTATTCTTTCATTATATCTTTCTTTTGATTCCGGACGGGTTGCAAAAACCCAATAATTGTCAATAACTTTCAAATCGTCGTCAACATACATGACATTTATATCTTCAGCTTGAGCATCTATGTTATCTTCTTTAAGTTTCAGTTCAAATCGTGAAAAAGCTTCAAGATATCATCAGATACGTTTATATTTTGCAATTTATCCCTTGAATAAGCATCACCGATTGGCACTTTAGTATATTCAATAATCTTTAAAGGCTCTCCGTTTTCTTCCAGAGGGGTGTTGTTTGTTGAATTATATATCGAATCGCCGTTATTTGAGTCATATAAGGATTCGGTCGGCGCTGAATTCTGACTAAGGCAGCCGGATAAACTGACAACAGAAATCAACATAAATAAAATTAAAAAAATCATCAACACTTTTGGTTTGACCACAGAATCACCCGAACATCCACAATTTGAATTAACAATACTCAATCCAATTCTAATAAATTTAATTGGATTGTTACAAACATTATTCAAACAGTAAATAAGTATTTGAAATAATTTTGATTAAAAAGAATGAATCCGAAACATCATTACATAAATTCCACTAATAAGAAACATATAAATAACAGAATGATTTAGTTCCTCTGATTATTATGTTTGAAAAAATAAATGCGGGGAGTCGTTTTTTACGCTCCTGAACAGGAAAAACTGAATTCGAACAGAACCATAACTATTTTTGATACCACCCTTCGGGACGGCGAACAAACCCCCGGAGTCACAATTCCGTTTGACAAGAAGATTGAGATTGCTTCTCAATTGGATAAACTCGGTGTCGATGCCATCGAAGCCGGTTTCCCGTTTTCTTCGCCCGGAGACAAAGAATCCGTCAAAAAAATTGCAGGTCTCGGACTTCATGCCGATGTTTGCGGTTTGGCGCGGTCCGTCACCAAAGATATTGATGCCTGCATTGACTGCGACGTCGATATGGTGCACGTTTTTATTCCGACCTCCGATGTCCAGAGAGAATACACGATTAAGAAAACGCGTGAGGAAGCTCTGAATTCGGCCGTTGAAATGGTGGAATACATCAAAAGCCACGGCTTCAAATGCATGTTTTCACCGATGGATGCCACACGAACGGATTTTGAATATTTGGTGGAAATCATCAAAGCCGTCAAAGCTGCCGGCTGCGACATTGTTAATGTTCCCGACACAGTCGGCGTAATGGTGCCCTCATCGACTTATGAATTGATCTACAATCTGAAAAAGAACGTGGACATGAAATACGATATGCATTGCCACAATGACTTCGGATTGGCCAACGCAAACAGCATCACTGCCGTTGAAGCGGGCGCCGACCAGGTACAGGTCACCGTCAACGGCATCGGAGAACGCGCCGGCAACGCGTCACTGGCAGAAGTGGTGATGGCGCTGACATCTATATACGGTTTTAAAACCAATATCAAAACCGAATATCTGACAGAAACATCAAAAATGGTTGAGAAATATTCCGGCATCAAAATGCCTCCGATGCTTCCGGTTTGCGGTGAAAACGCATTTTCACACGAATCCGGTATCCATTCTCAGGGCGTTCTGGCAAAATCAGATACGTTCGAACCCGGTGTCATGACACCTGAAATGGTCGGCCAGAAACGCCGGATCGTTCTCGGAAAACACGCGGGAAGACACGCCGTTTTGCAGAATTTGGAAGCTGTCAATATTCATCCGACAGAAGAGCAATTGAACGAAATATTGGCCAAAATCAAAGAAATCGGTGACCGCGGAAAACAGGTGACAGATGCAGATCTGTTTGTTGTCGCGTCTGTCGTTCTCGGTAAAAAAGGGATGGATGAAGCCATCAAGCTGAAAGAAGTGTCCGTCATGACCGGCAATATCGTTACGCCGACAGCCGTCATCCGCGCGGAAGTCAACGGCAAAGAAACAATTGCCGCCCAAACGGGTGTCGGGCCGGTGGACGCCGCTTTGCGCGCCGCCGAAGAAATTGTCGGCGACACGAAATACAAAATCGAAGAATTTTCTATTGAAGCCATATCCGGCGGCTCCGATTCGTTGGCGCGCGTCACTATTGTTTTGGCGAACGAAAAAGGAAAAAGCGTCACTGCAAAATCAGCCAACGCCGATATCGTGATAGCGTCCGTTGAAGCTTTGATCAACGCCATGAACGCATTGTCGGGAATGAATTGATTCTTTCAATTCACCCCGTTTTATTTTTCACATTCGGGTAAAACGGATGTTGTTTTCTTTTAATATTTTTTCAACAGCCTGCTGAACGATTTTTTGAAGTTCCTTGGGTTGGACGCCCGTCACCGCGGATAAGATTTTCAAATTCGGAGAGGCGGATTTGTCTCCCTCCGCCGACGGAATAAAATCATAAACCGGTTCTTCATCTGCAGCCGTTAAACTGATTTTATAAAGTGCCGGACCGGATTCCAAAAACAGTTTAATGTGGCCCAAAAAGTCGGGACTTTTTTTCAAAACATCCTTTCTGATTAATGCGGTGATATTACGGACGACTTTTTCAGAAGCGGATTCGGATAATGCATTTAAACTGTTTTGATCCAAGAGATATTCTGCGGCAAACGAACCGGTCCCCGATGCATCAACCGAATTTTCGTTCGGTTTGCCTGCCATCAAAAGACTGCCGTCGCTCGAAATAACCTTTTTCAATTCTGCCAATCGGGATTCAACATTGCTGCTGCGCTCCAAAATATCGATCAAATGCGCCAAACTTTCCGGATTTTTTGAAGACAATGTGATAATTTCCGCTTTCGGATTGATTTGCTGAACCGCCGATTCAATAATCGGAAGCATTGAAGGCTCAACTAAGTCCGCTTTGCTGACGGCGATAACTTCCGCTTGTGCCAACTGCTGGGAAGCAAAATTTTTGATTTCTTTTAAAATCTGTTTAAAACGGCTGCCGTCAAAAAGCGTCAAAAGCGGCGCCATATCATAATCCATTGGCAGATTCATCAGCATGACCTCGTCTCGGATCACACCCGGATAAGCGACACCGGTTGATTCAATGATAATCACATCGGGTTGAAAAGAATCAATCATCGACAAGAGTGTTGCCCGCAGAGACGTTTTTAAGCTGCAGCAAATGCAGCCGGAAGTGATTTCTTTTGTCTCCAAGCCGTATTGAGAAATAACATCGCCGTCAATACCGATTTCCCCGATTTCATTGACAATGATGCCGACAACTTTGCCGGCAGACGCGTAATAAGTGCCGAGGCGGATGAGAGCGGTGGTTTTCCCGCTGCCTAAAAATCCGCCGATGACGATTATTTTCAAAATGCCAGCCTCGGCTTATTCGGTTTCGGCTTCAACCGTGCTGCCGGAAACAGGTTCTTCAACAACCAGATTTTCCCAGCTGTACGGCTTGGGCATAAAGCGCAGGCACTTCTTACAGTTCGAGCCGTCACACAAATCGGAACGGATTTTGACGGCGCCGTCCCTGTAACTCATGGCATGCGTCGGACATTCCCGGATTTTTTCAGCGCATTCGGCACAGTCAGGCATAGCCACCGACATGAAAGTGCCGGTCTGCTTGATCATTTCATACCCTTCATCACCGAAAACCGGAATATCGCGCTCAACGCGCTTTTCGACAGTCGGGTTTTCAATCGGATAGTCCAATTGCGGTAATTCTTTCTTTTTCAGGAACTTTTTATACATTTTAAAGTCCATGCCTTCGCCCCAGTAAGCCAACTCCAGAATATATGCCTCTTTGAAAGCGTCATCCGTTGCGAACATCACGTGCGTTCCGACGATTTGTGTCGCAATTTCCTGAAGCTCTTTCAAACGGTCATCGGAAAGCAGAATTTCACGCGCCGTTTTCAAAGAAGTGTTTCCGATTTGAGTCAGAAGAGACGCATTATACGGATTCATGCCGATTTTCTGTGCTTTAACGGCATCCATATATGTGCCGGCCGCACCGGACATGTGAGAAATTTTAATGTCTGCCATTTGAATACCGGCAGCGTGGCAAAGCGTGATATGGCCGGCACGCAATGCCCCGATTGCATTTCCTGCTTCTTTGATATCGTTTTCGGTGAATTCGACGCCGTCCTGAAGATGAATAATGCTGTCAGGCGTCTGAATTTTCGGAAGCTTGATGATGCCGTTTCGCATACCTTCTTCCATCAAAGCAATCACGCCGGTACCGGTGATGCCTTTTGCGCGGATGGGGCCCTGCTCCAAAACGGTGCCTGTTTTCGGGTCAACCAAATCGGCTTTTGTTCTTTTCATTTCCTTATCCAGAACATAACAGCGGATGTTGTCGCCTTCAAACTCGACGTCACTGATGGCATGCGGGGAAGCCAAAACACCGTCCTTGATTTCCTGGCCTTCCAAAGCCGGACCGGCAGCCGCGGAGCCTGTATAAATAACGCCGCCGGCTTTCAGCGCCATTTCCGCGTTGGTACCGAAATCCGTTGCGATTGCGATTTCATCGCTGTTAAGAAGTCCCGAATTAACGATCAAAGCCAACGCGTCCGCACCGATTTCATGTTTAATGGCCGGCGGAATAACAACAGTACAGTTCGAAAATTTCTCCAGACCGGCAACTTCGCCGCTTTTCAAATGTCTGGATTCGCGTTTTTGCTCCTGAATATTGAGTTTTTCACGTTTGCGTTCGCCGGCATAAGCCAAATCGTCAATCGGAATTCCCTGAAAAAGAGATAATTGAATCGGATTACCGCAGACAGACAATCTGTAAAGGTCTTCGGGCGCAATGCCGAGCCTGTCAATCAGCACTAAAATCGCATTAATCACCAATTTGTGCGCATTATCTAATCCGTAATTGATCGCGAAGTCCATATGGTCCATGACATTCGCGCCGGGAAGCGGATTGCGCATCGTGACAACGGTTCTCTTAATTTCGCCTGTTTCTAAATCCACTTTCTGTGACCTGAAACCGCTGGTTCCCAGGTCAATTGCAACGCCTGTTTTCATATTATCAACACACCTTAAAATTGAAAGTTTTTAGTTTTTAATAAGCCGCAGCGGCAGAACGGCTGACAAGGAGTCTGTACACCGGCAGCGAATATAATGAATACCTGTAACGGCAATCGCAAATACACGACTTGTAATAATAAGCGCTATTACTTAATATTCTTTTCATTCCGGAATAAAAATTCCAATCAGGCATGCAAATAACAAGCAAAATAAAAAATTAAAATGCAGTTGTATGGCATTAACCGATTAGTTAATAATGAATTACACCCTTAAAATAAGATATATTCTGAATAAATTCATAAACGGTGTGTGCAATTTAATATGGAGGTTTTCGGCGATGAATTCATTGATTGAAACGGTTTTTTTCTCGGAAAAACGGAAAGCTGTTCTGATTCTCCTTTTTGAGAAAGGCCCTTTGCCGATTGAAACCATCAAATCGGAATTGGATGAAACTTCCGTGTCCATTCTGCCGCAAATTAAAGTTTTGATTGACAACAATTTAATCATTCAAAACGACGGTATTTACCAGCTCACACACCTCGGTGAAACGGTTGCCGAAAAAGTATCTCCTTTTATAAAAAATTTACAGGTTTTAAGTGTCAACCCGAAATTCTGGAGCGAGCACGACACGAGTGAAATTCCCGAAAATCTTTTCAACCGTATTCAGGAAATCGGCGACTTCGAGATTATTGAAATCGACCTGAGAACGATTTACTACGAACCGAATCCGATCATTCGGGAACACATCAAAAATGCGGAATCCATTAAAACTTTTATTACTTATTACGCACCGGAATATGTTATGGTTTATTACGACCGCCTGATATCGGGCGCACCCGTCTCCATTACAACCAGTGATTATATCGTGAACATGGCCAAAGACTACAAAACCGAAATCAATAACCTGCTTCAGTTGGACCGGGCCGAACTTAACGTCTGTTCCGCCGATGTCAAGATTGCCGAAGTGACGGTGACGGATAAAATTTTGCTGATGGTTTTGTATTCCACCGCCGGGAATCTGGATTACGATTTTCTGGCAGCGGAGTCCCCGAGCGCCGTTCAGTGGGGAAATGAACTGTACGATTATCTGAGAAGCCGTTCCGTGAACAAAAAGGAGATTTGAGGGGAAAACATGAAAGATGAATCTATTTCCGATGTTCTTTTCTTTTCCGAAAAAAGAAGACAGATTCTCCTTTACCTTCTGGAAGGTCCCCAAACAATCGACGACATCAAATCTTATCTGAACTCAAAATCCAGTCCGCTGATGGTTCAGATCCGGATTCTGACCCGCAACTTTTTAATCCAGGAGAAAAACGGTGTCTTTTCACTGACGCCGTTGGGGGAATACACCGTTCGGGAAATGAGAGATATTTTGGATATGTTTGCGGTCTTTGATAAAAATCCCGAATATTGGGGCGAAGTCGAATTAACGGCATTCCCCGCTTACCTTCTGAGCCGGATCGGTGAACTCGGCGAAGTCGAATTGTGTTATCCCGACAAAGCGCACATCTTTGACCGCGCCCGCCCGGTTGAGAAAAGTCTGAAATCCGTTGCCTCTTTGATTGAAATTTCGTCAATCTTCCGGCAGGAATATGTCACGGACTACGTCGAAATTGCGGAGCGTAATGTCAGCGTCGCTTTTATTTTTACGCAGGAAGTAATCAACCGCCTGGAAAAAGATTTCCCGGAGAGTTATTACAATTATATGAAACGTGAAAATGTCAGAATTTTCGTCTGTCCCGAAATCAAATTGGCGTCATGCATGGTGACGGATAAGATTATTTCATTGTCACTTTTCACAAAAAAAGGAAATTTCTACAACCACGATCTCATCAGCTATAACAACAGCGCCGTCTTGTGGGGAACGGACTTGTTCCATCATTTCCGCTCGCTTTCCATGATCCACAATCTTCAGTAACGCTTTCAAAAACGAAGAACGGAAAAGTTAAATTATATTCGAACGCTTAATCAAAACCTAATTATAATCCTATGAATTCATGTGAATCATTTATCAGATTTTTAATTTGATTTTTAAATTCTGAAAGTTGAATCTTCGGAGAAACTAAAATGCCTAAAGACACTCAATTACCTTATTTTGAGATCGGAGAAGCTCTGATCGGTACAGGTGCGGAACTTGCGCACGTTGATTTAATGATCGGTTCAAAAGACGGCCCCGTCGGGCAAGCATTTGCCACGGGAATGACGCAGCTTTCAGCCGGCCACACACCGCTTTTGTCCGTCATCCGCCCGAATCTGCCGACCAAACCTTCCACCCTGATCGTCCCGAAAGTGACATTGAAAAAGGGCGTCGACACAACCAAAATTTTCGGTCCGGCACAGTCCGCCGTCGCGAAAGCCGTTGCCGATGCTGTTGAAGAAGGGACCATCCCCAAAGAAATCGTCAACGACATCGTAATCGTTGCCAGCGTTTTCATTGCGCCCGATGCTGAAGATTTCAGCAAGATTTACAGATTCAATTACGGAGCAACAAAATTGGCAATCAAAAGAGCTCTTGAAGGGTTCCCGAGCATGGACAAAGTTTTGGAAGAATCCAACAAATCCACACACGCCATTATGGGCTTCAAAGTCTCCCGTCTTTTCAACCCGCCTTATCTGCAGGTCGCTTTTGACACGACCAGCCTTGACTTCGTTTTAAAAGCCGTTAAGGAACTCCCGCAGAATGACCATTTATTGATTGAAGCCGGAACACCGCTCATCAAACGCTTCGGTACGGACGTGATTTCCAAGATCCGTGAAGCCAGACCCGACGCATTCATCGTTGCCGACCTTAAGACACTTGACACCGGAAACCTGGAAGCAAGAATGGTTGCCGATGCCGCCGGCGATGCGGTTGTTGTCTCCGCGCTTGCGCCCGTTCCGACAATTGTGAAAGCCATTGAAGAAGCGCACAAGACCGGCATTTATGCGATCGTTGACACGCTCAATTTACCCGACCCCGTTCCGCTGATTAAAGAATTGGTCGCGCAGGGCGCGGTTCCGGATGTCGTCGAACTCCACCGTGCCATTGACATTGAAAATACAGAACCCAGATGGGACAGTATTGAAGCCATTAAGAAAGCCAGCCCGAAAACCTTTATTGCCGTTGCGGGCGGCGTCAAACTGGACACCATTCCGCTTGCGCTCAAATCGGGTGCCGACATTCTCGTAGTCGGCCGTGCCATTACCGGTTCAAAAGACATTCGCGGCACCGCCGAGCAGTTTATTGCAAGAATCGGCAACCCTGAAATCGATCAGTTCAGAATTATGACTGATTTCTGATTTTTAACAAGCAAATGTTTACATTCGTAAACATTTATTCCTTTTTTTATTGCCTGCTTTTTTTAAAAACTGTATTGTATTTTATTCGTGCGCATTCAACCGAAATATATTGATGATATAATAAAATATCTTGAAGAAATTATAAATAATCTATCGTAAATTATATTTTATTTTATTGATATTTTTTTATTAATAAGGGGTGAAAAAATGAAAAATTTACGAGTGATTACATTCTTGTTTCTGATGACTGCGGTTTTTATATTAACGGCAGGAACAGCAGCGGCGGCAGGCGGGACTTTCGGGTCGGAAATCGGCGCATCGGGGGCCCACGGCTCTGCAACGAATCCGTATATCATTGAAGACGCAGACGATTTGAAAGCGATTCAAACACATATTACATCAAACATTACAAAAGACAAATATTATAAAATAAAAGACGGAACGGTTTTGGATTTAGGCGGAGAGAACTGGATACCCCTCGGAAACAGTTCAAGTTCCTACTATCGTTTTTCCGGAAAATTTGACGGAAACTCGGGAAATAACGCAAAAATTATTAATTTAAATATCTCCGCAACGACCGGAAATGATGTCGGTTTATTCGGCGCAACGGGAAATGCAACTCTTTCCAATATAACCGTGGAAAATGCAAATATTCAGACACAGCACGATTATACCGGAATTTTGATCGGCGACAGCCTGAACACTGCCGTTAGAAACTGTTTTGTCTCCGGAAAAATTGATGCGCCGGACAAATCGTATATTGGCGGAATTACCGGATATCAGAAAAATGGAGAAATTAAAAATACAACTGCAGGAGATGAAACCCGTAAACTCAACATCAACCAATCCCGTTCTTATGTAGGCGGCCTTGCCGGTGAAGCCAACGGAACCCAGTTAAACATATCTGACTGCAGTGTCACCGGTGAGATCAACTCAACCAACGGCAGTTATATCGGGGGAATGGCCGGAGCTATGGTGTATACATCTCAGAGAATGGAAAATCTCACAACAAATGTAGAAATCGTTGCGGCACCCGGCATAAACGGCGGAACGAGCAAGTATGAAAACGGACTGAATGTCGGCGGTATGATCGGGCATATCTATCACACAAGCGGGGGAATCAATAACAGCTCAACGGCCGGAAATGTGATGGCCTTTGAAAGATTCGGCGGATTTATCGGAAAATCAGACATGGGCGGATCCATTCGATTTGATGTTACAAATTCTTCGGCCACAGGAGACATTAAAGCAAAAGAGGAATGGACAGGAAACGGAATAGCAGGCGGTTTTTACGGAGACTTGAATGCACTTGTTTACACAACAAACTGTTATGCAACCGGTAATGTCACAAGCGGTGTCGGCGGCGGATTTGCTTCTTCAATCGGTCATGCCGAAAATTGTTATGCCACAGGTGATGTGATCTCCACAGCAGGCGGCGGAGGCGGATTTGCCAATACCGTTGCCGGAGAAACAGTAAAGAACTGTTATTCAACAGGGAATGTCACTGCAAACTATATTGCCGGCGGATTTGCCGGATCCGTTCAATTCGGGACGATTGAAGATTGTTATGCCACAGGAGATGTAAAATCAAACAAGTCAAATGCCGGCGGTCTTGTCGGATTCGGAAATGCGGCCGGTTCAGATTACGGGTACATTAAAACATCCTTCTCCACCGGAAACGTTGAAGCGCCGGAGGGTTTCGCAGGCGGACTGGTGGGAAATACAACACTGCCCGTCATGATTGAGAATTCGTATGCGACCGGAAATGTTTCCGGGAAAGTTGCAGGCGGTTTAATCGGCAAATCTGTGACGACAAACATTACAAATTGTTATGTCACCGGAAATGTGGACGGAACCGAATATGCCGGCGGCCTCTTCGGCAAAGTATTTGTCGCCCCGTACGAAAAAAATCCGTCATATAACCGGTTCAAATACATCAATAACAGCATGGTGTTCAGTGAATTTATCAACGGGACCAATACAGATTATGTGGGATTCTATGAGAATGACATCACCGAAAACATCATCATTTCAAATTTCGGCAAACAATCCGGACCCGCAGAAATCGAAAATATTTATGTTTGGAACGGCGTCACAAACCGGGGCCGCCCTGTCATGAATACAACCGATGAAATCGTCATGGCTTACGATGAGATCGATTTCGTCAAATCCTATAACGTTTGGCAGCAATACGGAAAAACGGGAGATTCTGTTTGGGATACCGCCGTTTGGTCTGATACAATTTGGAAAAACAACCAGTATGATACGGACGGCAATGAAAACAGATTCCTCCTTCCGATATTCACATGGCAGGATGAAGACCGGGAAAAGCCGATCGCTGATGCGGTTCATTTATTGTATTTGTCGGAAATTAAAATTGAAGAAGGCCCGTACGGTGACGGGACGTCAATGAATTTCAACATTACAATCGATCCGAAAGAAGTAGCTTTCAGCCATAACTATTACAATAATTGGCAGTGGAATTTATTCGCAGCTCTGACGGATGACGACAGTGAAACCGAATACAATGAAACATCCAACTTCAGCGTCGGTTCGGATATCAGAAGTGATACGCAATCCGTTTACGTAACAAAGAAAATTTCAGCATTCGATTTAGGCGGCTCCTTTAATCCCGAGAATGAGTTTTATGCCTGGGGAAAAGCTGAATTGAACGACCCCTATAACGGGCCCGGTACAAAATATTCATCTGAAAGAGTCAGTGAAAGAGAAGCTTTTGAACTGGAAGTGAAAAACACACCGGGCTCAGGAAATGAAAGTAAAGGAGGCAGCGGAACAGGAGGTGGCGCAGTCACAGGGGCACCGGCGGCTGAACCTTCCGAGCCGATGACTCCGGGTTTTGAAATCGATGACGAAGAGCCGAAAACGGCCTCATCCGCCGTTATAATTCTGTCATTCGTTGCGGTTGCAATTGCCTCTTTTGTATACAGGCAAAAAGACGAAAATGAAAACGAATGATGAATAATTTATAAAAAACGAAAAAGAGTGGAAACACTCTTTTCTTTACTTTTTTGATTTTGAGAAAACTCCCCGGAAATAAAACAAAAGAGGGTAACCTATAGGATCATTATTTTTGAAAAAGGTGAAAAAGAAACGGATGAATAAATTTCATCCGTTGGGGCTTAAATCAATCCCATTTAATGAAAACAGCCGGCTTGATTAAGTCTGCCGGTTTCTGATCCATGAGTTTGAAAGCATCTTCGATTTTGTCAAAACCTTCGAATCTGTGGGTAATTAATTTAGCGGGATCGAAACGGTTATATTGAATCATTTCAAGCATTTTTTCGATGCGCAGCGCACCGCCCGGACAGAATCCGCCGCGGATGTCTTTATTGGACATGCCGAGACCCCATTCCCATGCCGGAATTTCAAAGGTTTCGGAAGCATCGAAGTAATTCATGTTTGAAACAACACCGCCCGGTTTGAGCATGTTGAGTGCCTGATTGATTGTATCGGCTTTACCGCCGGCGATAATAACACGGTCAACGCCTTCGCCGTTTGTCATTTTCATGACCTGTTCAACGATGTCGCCGTCTTTGTAGCTGATGATATCAGTGGCGCCGTACTCTTTGGCAACTGCAATGCTGTTCGGCCGTGTGCCGACCGCAATGAGGCGGCCTGCGCCTTTCAGATGTGCGCCTGCAACGGCCATCAAACCGACCGGACCGATACCGATAACAACAACCGTGTCACCGAATCCGACTTCAGCCTGTTCAACACCGTGGAAACCGGTGGACATCATGTCAACTGTCATTAATGCGGCAGCCATGTCCATGCCTTCGGGCAGTTTCACTAAATTTGCATCGGCTTGATTCACGTGGAAATATTCGGCAAAAACACCGTCTTTTGAGAGAAGGAATTTGAAACTTGCCATAAGACCATGGTCGTGAGAGTTATATTTACCCTGAACGCCCAATGAAAGCCAGTCAGGCGTGCAGCACGGAACAACAACAATATCACCGGGTTTGAAACGGGTCACAAGTTCCCCGACTTCGACAACCTCACCGATGGCTTCGTGACCGAGAATCAAATTCTTTTGGTCTCCGGAGCCGCCGTGGCTGGTGTGCGTATCGGAGGAGCACGGCGCAACGGCAACCGGCCTGAGAATCGCATCAAGCGGGCCTGCAACGGGCTTCTCTTTTTCCATCCAACCGACATTGTTTACGGATAACATACCATATCCTTTCATTTTTATCACCATTGAATGGTGAAACCTCAGGATATTAAAAATCTATCGGTTAAAATTAACGATAAATAATGAAGATTTAAAAAACAATTGAAAGAGAGCCGGTGAATTCATTAAAACTCCGGGAATCAAAAGCGCTTCACAAACGAATGTATCAAATTATCATACATTGATTAAAGATTTTTAAGACATTAATAAAAAATAATTCTCAAATGAAAATATTATATAATAGTAAAGATTTCTATTAAAATATAATATATTTGAGGCAAAATAATGGAAAAAGGGCTTAGATTAACAACATTAACAGCGATTGCTGTCATTGTTCTTTTAATGGTTGCCGGAACAGCGGCGGCAGCCGGCGGAACGATAACAGGATCCGGAACGGGAAGCGATCCGTATTATATTGAAGATATTGATGATTTTATGGCATTCAAATCACATTTTGAGAGCCTTCAAAAAGCGGATTTGAACCGTTTTTATGAAATCAGCAGCAATCTCAATGAGTTGGATATGACCGGCAAAAATTGGCAGCCGATATCGGGTTTTAACGGAACGTTCAACGGAAACAATGTTACGATTCAAAACCTGACACTGACGGGAACAAGCGGTATCGGTTTATTCGGACATACAGCGATGCTGAACGCACCGGTGAAAGAGCCCGCCGTCATAAAAAATATCGTCATTGAAAACGCGCACGTGAGCGGAAGCGATGATTCCGTCGGCATACTGATTGCGGGAAACGCCAACGGGACAGTCAGCAACATCAAAATTAAAAATTCAACCGTCACGGGTGAAAAGAACAATACGGGCGGACTTATCGGAAGCAGCGGAAACGGAACAATAACCGGAATTGAAATGGATAATGTTACTTTAACCGGATCTTATGAATCCGGACTCCTCATCGGAAATTCTGTCAACGATGCTGTCAGCAATGTTGATATCCGCAATTCAGCCGTTCATGAGAACATCGGAACGCCCGCAAGATCGATGCAGAATGTCGGCGGTGCGGCCGGAAAAGCTAACAGTTCACTGGAAAATATAAATTTGACAAATGTAACGATAGATGCGCCGAACTGTGTTTTCGTCGGCGGAATAGTCGGGCAGCAATATGAAAGCACGTCCGTTGTAAAAAACAGCTTCGCCAAAAACATGACCATAACCGCAACCGGCAACGTCGGTGGAATTATAGGCAATTTCGGCGGCGGTATCATTGAAAACTGTTATGCGGAAGGAGATGCCGGCAAAGGGGAAGTCATCACATCCAAATACAGAAACGATGCTACACAAAAAGCCGTTGGCGGATTAGCCGGGCATGCTAACGGAACAATAATCGAGAGTTACACCGATATCGACGTATTCGGCGAAAATATGTATGTCGGCGGTTTTATCGGTGCAGGGTCCCCGGCTCTCGTAATCGGAGAGAATTGTTACGCCCTTGGAAATGTGACCGCTCCCGGTATTAATAATGTCGGCGGATTTGCGGGATTCATATCAATGTCGGTAAACGGTAATGTAATTTCGGAGGGTGAACTGAAGAATTGTTATGCCGGAGGAGAGGTGATCGGCGGAACTTATGTCGGCGGATTTATCGGCAGCATGTCACATACGAGCAAATATGTGATTTCCGACTGTTACGCACTCGGAAATGTGACGGCAACGGAAAATTTGGCCGGCGGGTTTATCGGTACTGTGAATACGCCCGATATGAAAAAAATAGAGAACTGTTATGCGCTCGGCGATGTTGAAGCCCTGTCAAACGCCGGCGGGTTTGCCGGGCAGGCGGCAAATGTAACAAATTGTTATGCTGAAGGCGATGTCAAAGTAAAATACGGAAATGCCGGCGGGTTTGCCGGTTATGTGACCAATGCCAGCCAATCATATGCACTGGGAGATGTCGAATCGGAAGGTTATACCTCAGCAAAATATGAGTTTTGGGGAGCGCGCGGAGATTTTGAGCCGGCTTATATCGGCGGATTTGCAGGAGCATTCAACAGCAACTACGGTGATATAACGGAGTGTTTCGCTGCCGGAAATGTAACAGGCAATATGTCAGGAACGTATGCCGGAGGTTTTATCGGATCTGTTGAAGGACGGCATTACAACGGAACCGTTGAAAATTGTTATTCGACCGGTGATGTTGCCGGAACATATGCAGGCGGATTTGCTGGCCGTGTTTTTGACGGAAGTATTATCAATTGCTATACGACGGGAAACGTTACCGGAAAACAAGCCGGCGGCTTAATCGGTGTAATGACGGGATATAATAATTACGCATACATAATCAACGGCAACATGGCATTGGGAGAAGTTGTCAATTCAATTGACGACGGAGAAATAAGCCCTGCCGCAGATAAAATATACGGCAGTGAAACGGAATGGGAGGCAATTATCGGATACGATTACGGCGAAAACGGAAACATCTATTATCAATACCAATTGGTTGACCCCGTTAAAAATTGGAATTTCCTAAACAATTATGCTTGGAACGGCCTTCGGAACCAAAACGGTGACATTACCAACAAACTCAACGAAAACAGTGCTGTATCCGATGATGTGACGCTTGTCAAATCCTACAATGTGTGGGATACATTCGGGAAGAATAATGACGATCTTCGAAATTCGGCATGGGACTCTTCCTGGGATTCAAACATTTGGAAACCGAACCATTATGCATCAGCCGATGAATATTCATTGCCGGTCTTTAAATGGCAGACGATTGAAAAGCAAAACCCTGAAGCGAATGCTGTTTATTTGCTGTATCTGACACAGATGGACATTGAAACGGGAGACGCCAAAACGGAAAATGAAACGGATTTTAAAATAACCGTTGATGAAAAAGAAGTCGAATACGGCAAGTCATTCTTCGGCAATTGGGAATGGAACCTGAAAGCTGCTTACAGCGACAATGCCGCCGGCAGCGGGGACAATGTTTTTGATGTTTTGAAAAACATTGACAATTCTACAAAAACATATACAACAGATATCAAAGACCTATCGGCAATCGCGGAAGAGCCCGAGCTTTATGCATGGGCAACAGCGGATTTGGTGGAAAGAACCGGACCGGACGCAACAACGTATGTGACAGCCCGTCTCGGAGAAAGATATTCATTTTCGTTTGCCGAAAATGAAAGCAATTCTTCGGGAGGCGGTTCAGGCGGCGGATCTGGAGGGAACGCCGCAATTGTAACCGGAAATGAAAAACACCCGGCAGGATTTGAAGATGAGATCGAGCAGACAAAACCGGGAAATGAAATTACAACAAAAACAGATTTGTTTTCGTGGATGTTAATTTTGTCACTTGTTGCGATAGGTGTTGCCCTTTTCCTTTACAAAAGAGAGGATGAAAACGCCGACCAAGAATAAAGAAATAACATTTAATTTTCAAAAACAACCTGAAGAGATGAAATCGCTGAAGAAAGCGGTTTCATCATTTTCATAACTCATATGAATTCATCTATTAAAATAAATTAAAATTTAATTAGATGCTGAGTATTTTTTTACATGTTTTTAAAATTTCTTTTTAAAGTTTCATACATTCACGGAAGTATATTGTTTTTGAAGAGAAAATATATATTTACACTGTGAATAATTATTTTTTATTTGTTGTCGGGTATGTCAACTCAGAGGCTTTTTAAAAATCATAGATCAGGGCTGGTTTGTGTGATTTAAATGAAAATGCATCTGGAAAAAGCAAGTCAAAAAAAAGCAAGAAACACCTCAAATACTACCATTTTGATACTGTCAATAACAATTATATTACTTCTTTTAACCGGAACAGCAGCCGCTTTTTCGGGGCAGGGCAGCGGAACGGCTGCGGACCCTTATCGAATTACAACGCCCGCTCAACTGAATGAAATCCGGAATAATCTGAATGCGAATTATACATTGATGAACGATCTGAATCTTTCAGGTCAAAACTGGACGCCGGTCGGGGCATACCCGAACATGCCTTTCAGAGGGTCGTTGGACGGGAAAAATTATACAATATCCGATATGAAGTCAACGGGGGCTGATTCAACTTACGGCGGATTTTTTGTATATATCCAAAATTCAAGTATCTCAAATGTTCGACTGAATAATTGTTCTATGCTGAGCATAGCCGATTACGGAGGAATTGCAGCAATAGCTGATAACAGTACGATAACAAATTGCAAAATTTACAATTTAACAACTTTTTCGTCAGGAGGAACCAACCGTCCAAATGGACTTATAGCTGGTAAAGCAACAAATACCTCCATCCAAAATTGTTCAGCTGCGTCATGGTTAACCACATATCTTCCGGCCGGAGGTATTGTGGGGGTAATCGAAAACGGAACGATTTCAAACTGTTCTTTTGCCGGATATCTTATCGGATATTCAAGTTACGGTTTGGGAGGGATTGCCGGAACAGCAAATTTCACCGTAATTGAAAATTGTTCGATGAGAGGGAATGTACAATCATCTGCAAATACAGGCGGCATGGTCGGCATAATGAATAACGGAAATATGTCAAATTGTTATTCTGAAGGGACAGTCGCCGGAGGATCACCCGTTTCTTCGCTTGGCGGATTAGTCGGAAAAATGAATGGCGGTATGATACAAGACTCCTACGCAGCTTGCTATTTGAATACAAATTACAGCAGAGGAGGGATGGTCGGAGCAAACGCAGGCGGAAGTATAACAAACAGCTATTACGACTCTGAAGTATCCCTCTGCAATGATATCGGAAAAGGAACGCCCAAAACCACAGAAGAAATGAAAACTTTTTCGACATATAACGGATGGGACATTAACAGACTTGAAAGTTCAGAAAACGCTGCTTGGAAAATCAACGATGGAGCATACTATCCTCAATTGAATTGGAATACAATAAAAGTCAATAATTCAACTTTCAGATATATGGGTGACCACCAGATCCGTACAGATACTGTCGGAAACAGCCGTCATTGGGATACGTATTCAAACTATATTCTGACCGAAAACATCGATGCGGGATCATACATTCATACACCGCTCGGTATCTTTGAATTGCCTTTTATCGGATATTTTGACGGAATGAATCATACAATAAACAACCTTCGATGCAATTATACCGGAGGCGGCGTAAACTTTCAGGGATTAGTCGGAGCTTCGCGGGAATCCGTCATTCTGGGTGTGAATTTAGAAAATCCTTCCGTTACAACGACTATCACGGCAGGAAGTTTAGTCGGAAACGCAACAAACACGAAAATACTGAATTGTGCTGTCAAAAACGGAACGGTTTACGCAGAGAGTTTGGCAGGAGGGCTTGTCGGAGGAGCAATCGGTTTAACAATAAAAGACAGTTATTCTACTGCAACAGTCACTTCCATTAACGGCCTGCATCAAAGCAATGCAGGTGGATTGATCGGTGGCGGTAGCGGTCTTAATGCAACAAACTGTTATGCAACCGGAAACGTAGTCGGCACACAGAGTGCAGGCGGATTTATTTCTCGTTTGAATCCGGCAAATAATATAACCAATTGTTATGCAACAGGAAATGCTACCGCATGGCAGGCAGGCGGGTTTGCGGGTTATATTGATTCAGCTAAAGTAGAGAATTGTTATGCGACGGGAAAAGTGACCGGAACAAAAGGGGAAGAGTGGTTTGGAAGAAACGGAGCCGGCGGATTTGTAGCATACACAATTCGAAGCAATTATGTGAACAGCTACTCATCCGGTTCGGTTCAAACTCCTATGTCTTATAAAGGAGGCTTTGCCGGATTTACAGGCGGCGGTTCAACGAATGAATCGTGTACTTACACAAATTGTTTCTATGACCGTAACACTGCCGGCATGAGTGATACCGGCAAAGGAACGCCCA
>CAYUQC010000039.1:0-18836 GCA_964446755.1 uncultured Methanosarcinales archaeon | reverse complement strand
GAAAAACAGATCGGAAAAAGGCAGGCTGAAAAATGAAAACGAAAACGGCTTTACTATTGATTTTACTGATATTTTTGCTGAGTCATCCGGGGACGGCTGCAGAAAATTTTGATATGGGAGACGGCAGTTTCGAATCCCCGTACGAAATAAGAACCGTTGAGCAATTAAAATTACTGAATGAAGAAGAGTATTCGGATCAATTTTTCATATTGGCGAATGATTTGGAAATTCAGGAGGCTGAATGGACTCCTATCGGTTCCCAAAACCGACCTTTTACAGGCAGTTTTGACGGCAACGGCAAAACGATTTTGTTTTCAAACCCTGACGGCGTCCACTTTGTAAAATCAGATGCCGACATGTTTCATGACGCTTACGGCTTATTCGGAAATGTGGAAAACAGCATGGGACAAGGATATTGTGAATTTAAAAATATCCGGTTGGTTTTTGCCGGAGAAATTCAAAATGCGGATACGAACGGAAAACATCTTCGGAATTTCGGCGGCCTGATCGGTAATCTCAGCGTGACTCCGGATTTACGGAATGATGTGAAAAACCGTTTGATGAATTGCTCCGTTCAAGGAACCGGATTGACGGGCGGCGCTTATATCGGCGGTATGTGCGGTGTTGTTTCATATACCGTTGTTGACAACTGCACGGCCGAAATAAACGTCATTTCCACGGCTGTGACAAGCGAAAGCTCGAATCTGATCACCAACGGGACAGGCGGTTTGATCGGATTATCAACGGAAAGCCGCATTTCAAACAGCAGCGCTTCCGGAAATGTTCAGGGAGAACAGCGATTGGGCGGATTGATCGGCTCTCTCGGAATATCGGAAATCGAAAACTGTTTCGCAACAGGTAACGTCCGCCTGACCGGAACGGCAAAAACAGCGAAACACGGCGGCGGGTTGATCGGCAGCATTTACAATACAAAAATGACGGACTGTTACGCGACAGGAGACGTGACCGGTAATGTCGGCACGGTCGGCGGCCTTTGCGGTTCATATACAGGACAGACCGACAATTATTGGGAGGTGGAAAAATGTTACGCCTCCGGTTCCGTCGAGGCAGATCAGATTGCGGGCGGTTTAATCGGCTGGGGAAGTAACATCCGCATCAGTGAATGTTTTACGACAGGAGACGTTACGGCGTATGAAAAGAATGCCGGCGGATTGATCGGTTATTCAAATTATACAAGAATCGAGTCTTCTTTTTCAACGGGTAATGTTTACGCCAATGAAACCGCAGGCGGCCTTTGCGGTTACGCCGAACATACCACCGTTAATATAAGTTATGCGACGGGAGATGTGGAAGCCCGTTCGAATACCGCGGGCGGATTAATCGGCCACGGTTTTTATTACACGCTTGTGAACAACAGCTCGGCATTAAACAACCACACAACAAGCCCCTTAAACGCAGGACGCGTTTTCGGAATTGCCGAGAACTCGGATGCGTATTACACGAGCGCTTGGGAAAATATGACAAACTTAGACGGCGGTTACGGACAGGCTGAGATTTCGGAAGACGAAGAGGTTTTGAAAACATTTGCAGTACCCCTTAATATCAACGGTGCGGACACATCCTCTTTTGATGTTTGGAACAGTTATCCTGAAAATGAATTAGGCCGGTGGGATACGGTCTGTTGGGGAGAAAGCTGCTGGAAGCTGCATGATTACACAGATTTCCGCCTGCCGGTTTTTCAATGGCAGGACGCCGAATTCCAAGCCGACGCTTCTCATTTGAATTATACGCTTCCCGAAGAATCGTCGGAGAATGAAACCCCGAAGACTTCAAACGGCGGTTCAAAAAGAATCAGTGTCATCGAACCGGGCAGAGAAGTTCGGGAATCTTATGACGCCGAAAAAGAACAAGTTCTGCCGATTGCCGGACCCGCTGTGATCATTCTTCTGTTTATGGTTGCTATTGCCGCATTCAGCTACAGAAGGCATTCCGAGAAAGATGAATGAAAAGAAATGAAAAAAAGAAATAAATTTCTGTTTTCTCAGAGACCGTATTTCATTTTCTTGCTTTTGTTCATATAATAGAGCCAGGCCGCCGTAAAGACCAAAATACAGATGATGCCGATAAGCGCATACATACTGTTATTCAAAACGATGCCTGCAAAAAGCGTCAATGCCATCAGAACCGCCAGAACCGCGGAAAAAATGCCCATCGCGCGCGTGAGCTCCTTGAGATTATAGCGTTCCTGCTCTTCTTTCGGAAGGGTATTGTATCCCGAAATTAAAAACGAACCGCGGCCGCTGAAAAAATAAACTGCCAGCGCTGCCAGCAGAACGGGAAACAGAAAAGCGAGATAGGACATTTCAAAGGCCATATTTCTCACGCCGCATTACTCGTCGTCATCCTTGCTGCTTTTGCTGACGAAATTGTCCAAATCATTTTCGTCGGCGAATTTGATAAGCGCTTCACCCAAAACACGGGTATGTTTGGGGCTTAAATTAAAACGTGCTTTCTTTTTGCCGGCGCGTTCTTTTGAAATTTCGACATATTCTTTGTCAAAGCGTTCGCTTCTTTCAAGTGAAATCGCCATATACCAGCCGCCGCCCATTTTGATTTCGGTGTATGCGGTCGGTGTATCCTCATCGTCAAGATCGGCGATGACTTCTTCCATATCGTCTTTTTTAGCCATATGAACATTCTCCTGTATAATGAAGTAAGAATAAAATTAAGAATGAAATAATGAATAGGTTTGTCAGTATTTTTATTTTTTCGGTGTTCTGAAATCCCACCCGTTGGCATCCCGAACCTTTTGAAGATAAACGGGATCATAAAGAACATGCGTTTCCCGTTTTTCACGAAGTGCGGGCTCTTTTCGCATCCTCTTCCACGCCGTTTTCATCGGCACTTCGCTCAGATTGCCGTAAGAAAGCGGAATATAAGGGTCGGGCTGCATTTCACCTTCGGTTGTTACATGCAGCCAACGGCGCCCCGCCATCGCGCCGAACATTTCTCCTTCAAAAACCGTATTTGAAAAAATGCGCGGCGTGCCGTCGTCAACAGCATTGACTTTGCGGTAAAAATCATTAATGACTTTGCGCTCGGCATCGTTCATCCGGCGCTCGCCTTCTAATGTCGGAACGGATTCCCAAATTGAAAATTCATGAACGCCGAGCTCGCCCGCCAGCTTCCACAGTCCTTCCATTTCACCGACTTTCGCGCCGTCCAAATGCGTCGCCATCGTCACCATGAGACCGGCTTCCAATCCGAATCGAATCGCTGCAACCGCTTTGTCGTAAGCGCCCGGAATACCGCGTTTTTGATCATGAACGGCCGGATCGACGGAGTAAATGCTGACCAAAAGCGTCTGAAGGCCGGCTTCTTTGAGCCGTTTCGCCTTTTCCGAATCAAAATCCAACCCCCATGTATAAGCCATTACAGCTGCTTTTGATTTATCAACATAGCGGACATATTCAACGATATTTTCATTCAGCAGCGGATCGCCCTCGGTAAATGTAATGACAACGGCGCCCATATTCAACGCTTCATCAATCGCTTTTTTGATGAGTTCCGCGGGCGGGTCAGCCGAAAGAAAAGGATTGTCAAAATCAACGGTTGCCGTCCGGTTTTTTTCGGCATGCTTTTCGGCATTCGCGTTGAACTTGCGCGTTACTTCAATCGAAACTGTTTCCGGAACATATTTTCCGAAACCGATGCCGATTTCGTCTTTCACGAGACGATTGAAAACAGGACTTGGAATCGGTGGAAGCCAGGTTGACGGATAAACGGCGGTATCGGTGACCAATGCGGGCTTTTCGGCATCCAGATGCTTGTTGGCAACAGATAAAAAGGGACGGGCCGCGAACTTTAAAAAACCGCCGGCAGAAAGCCGGATTTTGCCTTCATCGGTCCGAACCGCGTTCACGGAAAGGCCGGGCATTTTAAAAACGAGGACAGGCTGCTGCATTTCGTCACAACCGTATTAAAAAAGTAAGCCGTTTAAAATAAACGGCTTGCCGGAATCAGACTTTCTCGGCGAAAGCCAAATACCCGGAAATTTTCTTGATTTTCACATTCAGGGTTTGGCCTTTGACGCCGCCCGGAACGAAAATCGTGAATTTGTCGAACTTGGCAATACCGTCGCCTTTAGAACCGACAGCTTCGATGTTGATTTCGTAAGTACTGCCTTCTTCAAGGGTGGCAACGGCTTTGGTTGTTGTTGTTTGTCTTTTCTTGACAGGGCGGTGCGCACCGCAGGCGGCGCACTGAAGGATCAAAACACGTTCACGCTTGCCGAGTGATGTGTCCGGACGGTTGCATTCGGAACACATAACGTATTCGTCAACATAGTTTTGAATATTGGCATCCATTTGATCTCTTGTAAACCGTCCTTGGAAAACTGCGCGGCCGCCTTCCATTTTACCGGCGGTACCGAGTTCGCGTGTGAGATATTTCATGACGTGATCGGGATCTCTTCGGAGAACACCGACGATGTTTGAAAAGTTATCCAAAACGGTTGTTTTCCCTTCCGAGAAGAGTTTGGCTTCGGGAACAGTGAAACGCTCATCCGTCGTTTCTTCTTCAGGGAGCTGTTCAATCGCCCTGTTTAAAAGTTTTTCATAATCGTCCATAATTTTCCCTCTTTGTTTTTTGATAATATATGCTTTTTCAGAAGACCCAGATATTATAAAAGGTTTTACAACGGCAATGATTTCAAATGCTTTCAAAAAAGCTGCCCGCTTTTGAAATGAAAGTCAAAAATGAAAAAAGAAATCCGAATGATTCGGATTTGAAAAATAAATTAATTTTAAAAAACAAAGCGCTTACAAAACCAATTCGGCACCCTGATCAATGACGATTCTGGTAGGTGTCGGAAGTTTCTGTCCGGCGTTTTGGAGTGCTTTCTTTGCGCCGAGGAAGTGTTCCTTGTCGCAGGAAATGGTAAAGATTTTCTGGAGCGGGACAACACGTGCCGCCGTTCCGACGTTTTTACCGAAAGCCGCTCTCATACCGCTTGAAACACGGTCAGCACCGGCGCCGGTGGCCTGTTTGTTTTCTCTGAGAACTTCGTGGGGATAGACTCTCAACTTGATGTGGAAGTTGCCTCTGCCTGCCTTGTTGACCATGTGTCTGTTGGCGGTAATACGGGCTGCTTCCAGAGCTGTGTGTCTAATCGCACATTTTTCTTCAACGAGCAATGATAATTTGACAGGGTAGTCTTGTCTTGTTAAGTTACCCATGTCGTAGTGGATAATCTGAACACCCGGAACACCGCCCATATATTTTCTTCTGGTGAAGGAGCGCTGTCTGATGTTTCTGTACATACTTGCCGGCTTTCTAACCATAATAATTCTCCGATAATGAATTAATGTAATAATTTGAGTTTGAAATGTGATGAACAAATACGGATCCGAACCGCTTGTTAAACATCAAAAAATAATCCGCTTGCTGCATCATTGCTTCTTCAGCCATCCCAAAGAAACATCCTATGTATGACGGTTAGCCTTTCGTTCGGCGCGGATTAAACAGGCATTAAGCCCGATTTGTAACCCCTTAATACGTTCAGGGTTTATAAAGTTTATTCTTCAGCTTTGAAAAGAGGTATTCGAACAGCCGGACAGAAGTCAGGCCGGCGGTAATTGTTTCGCTCAATTCAGAAATATATAGAATATTTAGACAAAATATATAATCAGGCTGGATTGTTTATAAAGTTAGATAATTTAAACAATTTGAATTTGGTTTAAAGGTGACTGAATGAGTACAACGGAAAAAAAGCTGGATCAATTGAATGAATATCAAAAACAAATAATTGACATTGAAAATTACAAATATTATCAGCATGCGATTGATGTGTTTTTCTATCCCGCCGAAAGATTGAATTTGAGATTAAAAGCGGATTTACAGGCATTACGGGCCGAAGTGGTTGAAGACGGAAAAACGAACCCGCCCTTTGTAAAAATCACCATTTCAAAATACAGCGACAGATTAACAGAAATGCTGGATTATTATATCAATGAAGGCAAGTTTTTGGGAAGACCGTATCCCCACATCGGAAAAAGACAGGTCAAAAATTCGACGACAATAATCACCACGCTGGAATCCGTCAAAAATAAAATGACGGACACCGTCTTAGAAGAGCACCGGATAGAAGATACCCTGAAGTGTTTGGATAAAGTCGATAAACTGCTTTCCGAAAATATCACATTATCAAAAGTGATCATGGAAGAAATGTCAAAGAAAATGACGGCAATCAACGTCCGGCTGGGACGCGATTATTCCAAATTTTCACTTTAACTCCTGAGAAGATTACAGCCATTCATAACCGTAAAACGATTCAATATTGTAATTATTCATCAATGTCAGTTCGGCATAACCGAAAAATTGGCAGCCTTCGCAATTTTGAATCATTTCTTTTCTTTCTTTTTTAGTCCGGTTCCAAATTTTCATGATTCCGTTTTCCGCAATTTTTCCCTGCCCGTCAAATACGGATTCCTGAATCACGTTTCCGAGAGGTTTGTTGTGGATGCGGCAGTTGTACATATTGCTGTGATGATCCACCGCTAAAATACCGCGGTCAACCCTGCAGTTCCGGATAGCTTTGCCGTCGCGTATTTGTTTAAGATACGTTTTGGAATTGATCAGCGGATAACCTTTTTTTTTCATATCGATGAGTGTGTTCATCAGCGAAACAAATCTTGCCTGTATATCCGCGCCGATCGTTAAGCCTTCCCAATCAGTATCATTCATCCGCTGAAATGTATAAAGCGGCTCAACCGCCATTTTCACATTTCCGAGATCCTTGGCAAACCGGAGCAAATCTTCAGCTTCATCTAAATTCTTGCGGCTGATGACGCAGTTCATGAGAAGCGGTTCATTCAGCAAACCACTTTCGGAAGCATAACGGATGCCGTCCAGAATTGTATCGTAATCCGCGCCGCGGATTTCACGCGTCGCGGTCGGCCCGTCAACGGAAACGGAAATATAATCCACATCTCTGAGCTCATGCATCCTTTTTTTGAGCAAGAGGCCGTTTGTAATCGTAAATGTCTTCATTCCTTTGGATTTGGCATATTTCATAATCTCCGGCAGATCTTTTCTCAAAAACGGTTCGGTTGACCAGGCATTATAAGACCCGATCCCGAAATCGACTGCCAGATCGATGATTTTACAGACATCTTCAAAAGAAGGTTCTTTCGGAACGGAACCGGAACTGCCGTCCTGTTTCAAATTCTTTTTCCACTCATCACAAAAAACACAGCGCAAATTGCAGCCGGAATTCACGGAATGGGAAATAGTGACGGGACGTCGGCGGACTTTCATCTGCCAGGCGCTCTTCGCCATAAAAACGGGATCGAATTTTGACACGACGGAAAAAAGAAACCGAAATGACTTATAATTAACTCAAAAATAATTCCACGTTTTGCCCGGAATTTTTCAAGGCGGAAGAGGACGGTACGGCAGAAACGATGCGCTTTTTATGACTGCGCCGCGCGCAAGGCGCATAAATGATTCATAAACTTAAGAAAAACGAATTTGAAACTTTGTAAAATCGGGTCGCTGATTCATAGTACCCGACAGATCAGATCGCCGCTTTGCGCCGCCCGAATCAAAAAAAAGCCCGAGGGGTTTCCCTCGGGCTTGGGTTGTACAATTTTCGGAAATCGAAATTAACCGAAGAGTGCACCGAGACCGGCCATACCTTCTTCTTCGGAGTGGTCTTCCTCAGGCTCGGGTTCTGCTGCTGCGGCGGGTGCTGCTTCTGCTGCTGCGGCGGGTGCTGCTGCGGCGGGTGCTGCGAATGCTGCTTTTGCGATTGCTTCTTCGATGTCAACGCCGTCGAGCGCGGAGATGAGTGCTTTGACACGTGCATCGTCAACGGTTGCGCCTGCTGCTGTAAGGACTGCTTTGACTGAGTCTTCTGTGATTTCTTTTCCGCTCTTGTAGATTAAAAGTGCTGCGTAAATGTACTGCATGTTGTTTCACCTTTTGATTTATTATTCGTTAATTAAGTTTTAATTCATTTATAATTCGTATTTACTTGCCTTTGCAACGGATGTTGCTTGTGCGTTGGCTTTGCCGATTAATTTGTCCATCACTTCAGGTTCAAAGATAACGGCTTCAACACCCAAGTTAACGGCTTCTGTGTGTGCCTTCTGGATGAGAACATCGATGTTTTCTTTGGTCGGGATGGCTGCGTTCACGGACAAGTTAAATGCTTCCTGTGCTGCGGTGACGAATTTGTTGAACATTTCAGTTTCGTCAACGTGAAGGACTTCCGGAAGATAAACAGTTCCGTCTTCGTAAACGGCTCTTAAAATTAAACCGACTTCCATCGGGAAAATTTCCAACTTGCTCAATGCGGTCGCCAGCTTCTGAGAAACTTTTTCGCCGGCTTTACAGACGACTTTTGTTTCCTTGATAGCGATTTTGCCGCCTTCAACAGCTGTCGGAATGCCTGCGCCCTGGAATTCACTGAGCATCGGACCCGGCGGGAAGCTTGTCGGACCTTTGGTGACGGAAATGTCAAAAGGTGCAACTGCGCCTGCTTTAATGGGAGCCGCTGTTTTGGTCTGGGCCAACATTTTGTATAATTTGAACGGGTTATCGTTTGTGAAAATCAAAGCGGTTTGCCCTTCAATATATTGAACCATGTCAGGAACGCTGCCGTCACTTTCTTTGAGCGCTTTTTCGTTCAAAGTGTTGCGTGTGACTTTCAAAACGGCTGATTCTCTTAAGTTGCGTCTCATCTTCTGAAGCTGATCGGCACTGATGCTTTCAAAGCTGACAACGCCGAAAATGCTGTATTGTTTGACGAGATCTTTGAGTTCTGCAACTTCATCCATTTTCCACTGCGGGATTTTTTCTGCGCCTCGAGTTTCTGCCATATCACATCACCCTCTCGGATTTTCCCATTGTCGTCGTGACATAAATGGATTTAATGTTGTGCCTTCCTTTGACGAGTGCGCGCTCAACACGCGAAACGACGGCTTCAATGTTCTGAGCCAATTTATCGGCAGGCATGTCGCGGCGTCCGACGGAAACGTGGAACGTCATCTTGTCTTTAGATCTGACGCGAACAGCGCTCTGCTTTGACTGAATCATTTCACCGATGCTTTTTCCCGGAAGGAGCGGAACCGGCATCTTACCTCTCGGACCGAGAACGGTACCGATTGTTTTACCGATTGTTGCCATGAACTGGGTTTCCGCAATGAAGAAGTCACATTCATCGGCAACGGACTTTGCGCGTGCCTTGTCGTCCTTCATTTCCTGGATATCCGCATCGTCAAAAACGTATGCTGCCCCGGCCTGTTTGGCCTGCAAAGCAACTTCACCTTTTGCAAAAACGCCGACCTTCAACTCTTTGCCGAGACCGTTCGGGAGAACGATTTCTTCATCAACCCTGTTTTTGGGCTGGTTGAGGTCAAGGTTTTTGAGGTTAATCGCAATGTCAACGCTTTCTGAGAATTTGCGCTGAGGGGACTCCTCTAGTAATTTCTTTACGATTTCTTCGATAGATACATCTGCCATTTTAAGGCCTCCCCGTAGTCCCGCCAATCAAAACACCGAAAAAAGAAGCAACCGATTGTTTCGGATGCGCGGCGTTTTAACGTGCGTCAGTCATTTCGACTTTCTACGGTTAATTTGATGTTTTAAATGCAAAAGCTGTATTCAGAATAATGCCGAAATAAGACGGCTTTACTCGAAAGGTGCTTTCTGTAAATGTGAAAAAAGAACGGTAGAATTACCATTCTTCGCTGTTGATAATGTCGTCGTACTGGCCGGCGTCAACCGCTTTCTGGAAGTCTCTGACGTCCATGCCTTCGACGGTAATGCCCATCGAAACACCGACACCGGTAACTTCTTTGATGGCGGCTTTTAAGTCGTATGAAAGAATGTCGTCCTTCTTCATGCGTGCGATTTTCGCTGCCTGCTGGACGGTAATGTTCCCGACTTTTTCGACGTTGGGTTTGCCGGAGCCTTTCTGGACACCCGCTTCCTGAAGAAGCAAAGAGGATGTCGGGGGCGTACCGACTGTAATTGTAACACTCTTGTCGTCGGCCACAACCACCGTCACCGGAACCTGCATGCCGTTAAAGTCTTTTGTTTTCTCATTGATTTGATCAATAACGTCTTTAATGTTGACACCGAGAGGACCCAATGCCGGACCGAGCGGCGGACCGGGAGTGGCTTTTCCTCCGGGGACCAATGCTTCTACTGAACTTGCCATTAAAATCACCGTGGATATAATAAATTAAATTTGAATTGATAATTCAGATAAATGTAATTGAGTTTATTCTGAAAGAGATTCTAATAAATCGGATTCTTCGATTTAAAGCTTTCTCATGAAATTCGGGAATAACCAAGTTATTCCGGAACAGCGCCTGAATGAAAAAAGTAAATCGGCAAACAGTTTTTCAGACTGTCTGCATTTGAGTTTATTCTTCTTCCTTTTTCAAGACACGGACAGTATCGCCCCGAATAGTAATGGGAATCGGAACCACGGCGTCGAATAATTCCACCGTAATTTCATCATGCTGTCCTGCACCGATACGCTTGACTTTGGCTTTTTCGCCCTTGAACGGGCCGGATGTGATTTCAATAATCGAGCCTTCGGTAATGCCGACAGAAATGGGCTTAGGCTTCAAGAAGTGTTCGATCTCGCCGACGGTTGTCGGGCTTTTCAGCATAGATTTCGCATGCGGAACCGCCTGAATTAAACTGTCAACGATATCGGAGCGGGGTGTTTCAACAAAGACATACCCTTTCAGCTCTTCGGGAGCGAGAACGGCTCTGACGTCCAAGTGCTCTTTTTTAGCCACCAGCGCCATCGACTTGGCAACGGATTTTTCCTGGTTGACGGTCGTTTTTACAATGAAAATGGTAACGTCGTCATTTTTTTCTTCTTCAAACATTTTATGACCTGATCGGGATGAAGTATTCCGGAACAATGTCCATCAAAACGTAGAATAAGAATCCCATCACGCCGATTGCAAGAATACCGAGTGCTGCAACTTTTGCAATAGTAAAGAATTCTTTGCGGGTCGGCTTGCGGGCCAATTTTAAAATTCTGAGATAAGAACGAAGAGTCGGCCCGATGTTTGAAATGCCGTCCTTCACTTTATCTGCCATATTATTTTCTGCCAAATTATTCACATCCGAATCGCTTCCGAGGAAGCGCATAAACTTAAAATTTGAATTCAAATTTCTCGAATCTAACAGATAACCGAAAAATCAGAAACTCAAAAAAGATAGCGATTCTAATACATTCATACTTAATATACTTTATCCTTTTGCCGGAATAAAAAACGGTAAGACAAACGTGAAGAGCAAAGAAAAAAGAAAAAGATTGATTTGCCGAGATTACTCGACAAAGTCAATGCCGTATTTTGCGGTGATGAAGGTACCGCTTCCCTGGCCGTAAATCTGGGAAGATTTAACGCCGGTCACAATAATCATCGTACGGATTTTGTTTTCAAGTTTCGGGTCGATTCTGGCACCCCAAATGAGGCGGGCGCCGGAGTCGATGCGGTTGTGGACTTCCTGAACAACGGTTTGCGCTTCTTCGATTGTCATGTCCGGTCCGCCGATAACGTTGACGAGCGCGGAGGTGGCATCGGAAATATCGACATCCAAAAGCGGGCTTCTGAGCGCTTTCTGAATGGATTCGACCGCTTTGTTCTCACCGGAAGCTTCACCGAGACCGATCATTGCGACGCCGCCGTTCTGCATAATTGTGCGGATATCGGCAAAGTCGACGTTCACGAGACCGTCTTCCGTAATGGATTCGGTGATGCCTTTAACGGCACGCATCAGAACTTCGTCACAAACTTTGAAAGCGGCCTGCAGCGGAAGTTTCGGAACCATTTCAATCAGTTTGTCGTTCGGGATAACGATAACAGTGTCAGCGACATCACGGAGTCTTTCAAGACCTGCTTCCGCATTTGTTCTTCTGACAATACCTTCCACACCGAACGGTAAAGTCACAACGGCAATTGTGAGTGCACCTGCTGCGCGGGCAGCTTCGGCGACAACGGGTGCGGAACCTGTACCAGTACCGCCGCCGAGGCCGGTTGTAATGAAAACCATGTCGGCACCGTCAACAGCGCGGCGGATGTCATCAACATTTTCAATGGCCGCATCTTCACCGACCTGCGGAAGACTGCCTGCGCCGAGACCGCGTGTCTTCTTCTTGCCGATGAGGATTTTCTTGTTGGTACCGATCTTTAAAAGATGCTGGGCGTCCGTGTTGACGGCATAAAGTTCAGCGCCGGAAATGCCTTCTTCGAGCATTCTCTGGATACTGTTAGAACCGCCGCCGCCGCAGCCGATAACTTTAATATTTGTCTTTAAGCCTTCGAGGAAAGCGCGCAGCTCTTCGTCCACTTCTTCGCCCTGAAGATTGACGTTGGGAGAATAACGGGGCGCTTCACCGCGGTCTTCGCGGGCGCTTCTGGCTAATGCTTCTTCTACGATGGATTTCATGTGTGAACCTCTGTGTTATATCAAAAACGCTGCCGGCTCGTGTGACGTTGCCGACGGCGTATATAAAAGATGAAATGATAAGCTGATAAATATCAAATCATTAAATCATAAATGGAATCAATAAGTTTCTGAAATATTTAATAATTCCTATAAGATGAATTATTTTATAATCGCTCAAATTTAAAAAAGTTGCTGTGACGGAATTGAAAAACAGAGGGAACATGAATCGAGAAATAAAAAAGAAAGGAAAAAAGAAAATCCGGCCGGATTAATAGAACATATTTTCCGGAACGGGCAATTCTTCTTTCTTCTTAGATTCCATAATTTTATGAATGGCGGCAATGAAATCCGCTTTTTCAATCGACATTTTTTCTTCGCGGACGGCAAACATGCCGGCTTCCGTAACGACGGCTTTGATGTCGGCACCGCTTGTGCCTTCCGTCATCTTGGCAAGTTCCTTAAAGTCAACGTCACCGGAAATTGTCATCTTCGCGGAGTGAATCTTAAAGATGGATTCACGTCCGTCGGCGTCCGGCAGCGGAACGAAAACCATGCGGTCAAACCGGCCCGGCCTCAGAATCGCGGGATCCAAAATGTCCAAACGGTTGGTCGCCGCAATGATTTTGACATTGGAACGGCGGTTGAAACCGTCCATTTCCGCCAGGAGCTGCATGAGCGTCCGGTGGATTTCACGGTCGGCGCTTGTGGTATCGTCCGTCCTGCGGGAGGCAATCGAATCCACTTCATCAATGAAAATGATGGAAGGGGCTTTCTTCTGAGCCATCTCGAAAAGCTCGTGAACCATTTTGGCACCGTCACCGATGTATTTCTGAACCAGTTCGGAGCCGACAACGCGGATGAATGTAGCGTTTGTTTTGTTGGCCACCGCTTTGGCAATCATCGTTTTGCCCGTCCCCGGCGGACCGTAGAGAAGCGCGCCTTTCGGCGGTTCAATACCGATGCGTTCAAAGATTTCGGGTTTGATGAGCGGCAGCTCGACGACTTCGCGGATTTCACGAAGCTGGTCTCCGAGACCGCCGATTTGATCGTAAGTGACTTCGGTGGATTCAATCAGTTCAAGCGCGGAAACTTCCGGCTCTTCCAATGCGGGAAGAACTTCGGCGATGGAGAAGGTCTGCTGATTGAGCGCCACATTCGCCCCGGGCGCAAGTTCCGCTTCCGTCAAGTCCATGGGCGCACTGACAACCAGCTGCGGACCGGCCGAACTGCGGATGACAACGTGATCATTGTCAATCATTTTAACGACCGTTCCCATCAAGAGCGGCGTTGTTTTCATGCGGTCCAGTTCAACGCGGAGGCGTTTGGTTTCACGCTCAAAGTGAATTTTATCATACTCAACAGATTTCTTTTGGGATTCAAGCTGCTGAATAATACCCTGAGAGAGGATGACCTCTTCGCGTGTGACGGATAAATCTTTATGGCTTTTAACAAGCTCACTGCGTGTATTGTTTAAGCTTTCTTTGGCCGTGGCCAGTTCGCCCTTAGACTTTTCAAGCGCGGTTTGAATTTCCGCCTTCTCTTCAATCAATGTGTTGTAATCCGCCTGAAGCGCGTCGTAAACCGCCTGGCTGCGTTCAACATCTTCTAAAAGTCTGGTTTTTTCGGCAGCGGCTGATTCTTTTAAAGATTTAATTTCTTCAAGCCTTTGCGCCGAAATTGTTTTCGTCCTCTTCAAAAGCGTCTCCGCCTTCTTTAACTCAGCTGAAAGACGCTCAATTTCCGAATCCAAGTCGGACTCGGACATCCTAATGTCATCCGTTTCGGGCGTGCGCTTACCTGTTGAATAAACGGGCTTGTCCTTCGGTTTGACCATTTTTTCCATTTTTGATACTCCTCTGTAATTGCCGTACATTGAAAATGCCGACATCAGCGGAAGCAAAAGCAGCCGCCGTTTTGTTTAACAGACTGTTCTGTTTTTCAGTATGACACCTGTATATTTTAATTCGTTCAGTGAAAATATATACTTTTCTGAAATTGCGAACGTATTAGAACTTAACGGAATGATTAAAATAATGAACAGCGAATAATTGAATTGTTCATTCATTTGAGAGAACACCAAAAATTTAAAATGAATTGAATCTCACAATTCTATTGAATCGTTTTAATCAAGTTATTAAAAATAAAAAACAAGGATGGAAGATCCGATGGAAACTTATGAATGTGAAATTTGCGGCAAAAAAACGAAATTCCCGACGACAGCCGTAAAAGTAGAAGGCGCGGAATTTAAGGCTTGTTCCGATTGTTCAAAACTCGGAACAGTGATTGAGAGAAGACCCGCAAACCAAACCGGCAAAGCTTACGGAACGCCCGCACCGAGCAGATACGCCCCGCAAAGCGTCAGCGGTTTCAGCGGCACATCCAAAACGAAACCGAAGAATTATTTTGCAGGCCTTGAAAATGAACTTGTCGAAGATTATGATCAGGTTATTAAAAAAGCGCGTGAAGCAAAAGGCCTCAGTCAGGAAGACCTGGCTTTAAAAATCAAGGAAAAAGCGACTTTAATCAAAAAAATCGAGCGCAAAGAAATCCACCCCGAAGAATCCGTGATGAAGAAGCTTGAGAAAGAGCTCAATATCAAATTAACGGAATCATTCGATTCGAGCGAAACATTCCAAAGCCGCAGTTCCGGCGGTGCAACATTGGGAGACATCGCTTTTGTGAAAAAGAAATAAGACTTTTGTCTTATTTTTTACTTTTTTATTTTGGCAGACTTCTTTAAAAATGAAAATTTAATTTTCGGTCATTTTTTCTTTCCGAGCTGCTCTGACTTGTCCGTCGCTGCAATCACGGCATCCATGAACGCGGCGCGAACGGCTTTTTCTTCCAGCACGGCAACACCTTCAATCGTCGTGCCGCCCGGAGAGCAAACCATGTCTTTCAACGCGCCCGGGTGCATCCCGCTTTCAACGACCATCGTCGCCGCACCGAGAACAGTCTGCGCCGCGAGCATCTGCGCCGTTGCGCGGTCCAGACCGACATAAACGCCACCGTCTGCCATCGCTTCAATGATTTGGAAAATAAAAGCGGGACCACTGCCGGAAAGTCCTGTCACGGCATCCAGCAGATTCTCATTGATTTCCATCGCAACGCCGATTGCGGAAAAGATTTCCATGGCAATTGCCGCGTCTTCGGGAGCCGCATTTGTTCCGCGGCTGATACCTGTCGCACTTTGAAGAACGGTGGCGCAAATGTTAGGCATCACGCGGATTACGCGGGCGCCGTCACCGACAAGTTTTTCCAGGCTTCCGATTGTAACGCCGGCGGCGATGGAAATGAAAAGCTTGTCTTTTGTATCGCCGGCCGTTGATAAGGCTTCTTCAATGTCTTTGGGTTTGACGGCAATAATCAAAATGTCGGAGCGTTTGACGACCTCGGCATTATCTTCCGTGACATAGATTCCGAATTCTTTGCGCGCCGTTTCCGCGGCGGGTGCCCAGCGTTCACCGGCCGTGATATTTTCCGGAGAAACGCCGTATTTCAAAAGTCCTTTAATAATAGCGGATGCCATTTTGCCGGCACCCAGAAATCCGATTTTTTTTTCTTTTAATGTCATATGAGCTCACTTTAAAGATGATGAATGATAAGAATCAATCCAGCAGCGCCAGATTTTCTTTTCGGATGATGTTATCGTAATCCTTGTGTCCCAGAATTTTTTCGATATCGTCCGTATGCACGCCTTTGATTTTTTGAATTTCTCCGGCGTCATAATCCGTAATGCCTTTCGCAAAGACAGCGCCGCCGCATTCAATATCAACGATATCGCCGCGCTCGAAGTCCCCGGAAACGGCAACAATTCCTTTCGGAAGTAACCCGCTTGTTTTCATCAGCGCATTCATTGCGCCGCGGTCCACCGTAATCGTCCCGGAGGATTTGGAAAGCAAAACCCAGCGGATTTTATTATTGGAAGCCTCCTCCGCTTCGGCATAAAAGAGCGTGCCGATTTCTTCACCGCTCACCAACCGCGTAATCACATTTTCAATCTGGCTGTTTGCAATAATCATATGGCAGCCGGATTTTTCCGCAATTTTCGCCGCGATGATTTTTGTGCGCATGCCGCCGACCCCTTTTGTACTGGTCGGGTCGCCGCCGTATTTCTCAATCTCAGGCGTGATTTTTTCTACAAACGGAATCAGTTCCGCGTCATCATGGAGCTTCGGATTTTTGTTGTAAAGCCCGTCAATGTCGGAAAGAATAATCAGCAGATCCGCTTCGATTTTGCTCGCAACCATTGCCGAAAGGCGGTCATTGTCACCGAAAACGGTATCGATTTCATTGGTACAGGTGCTGTCATTTTCGTTGATGATCGGAACAACGCCGTAACCCAGAAGTGTGCCGATGCTGTTGCGCAGATTCAGATATTTGACGCGGTCGGAATAGAAATCATAAGAGAGAAGAATTTGAGCTGTTTTAATTTCATATTTTTGAAAAGCTTCGCTCCAGTAACGCATCAGCTCACCCTGACCGGCAGCGGCAGCTGCCTGCCTGATCGGAATTTCGCGCGGCTTGGTCGGAATCCCGAGCAGGTTTAAACCGACACCGATTGCCCCGGAAGTCACAAGAATGACTTCTTTGCCGTCTTTTAAAAGCGCTGCGGTCTGCGCCGCCACGCTGTCCAGAAAAGCCGTATCAACGGAAGACTCCCCTTTCATGATAGAGGTCGTCCCGATTTTAATGACAACGCGGGAGATATTTTGAAACAGATCTTTTCTGGATTTGCCCTTTGATTTCTGCATACGGATTCCTTGAATGTTATTGCAGTCTGCAGTACTTTTCCTGCGTCTTCTCATGTTTGTAAGGTTTGGCGCCGTCTCCGACATAATCTTTAACCAGATGACCGCTGCCGGAAAGAATATATTTGTAAATCATCAGCCCTTCCATACCGACAGGACCGCGGGAATGAATTTTATTAGTGCTGATGCCGACTTCCGCGCCTTTGCCGTAACGGAATCCGTCCGCAAACCGGGAGGAAGCGTTAATCATCACACTTGCAGAGTCAACCAAACCGGCAAATTTGTCGATTTCTTTTTGATCGGTTGATAAAATGACATCCGTGTGATGCGAACCGTGCCGGTTAATATGGCCGATGGCTTCGTCAACCGATTTGACGATTTTAACGGAGAGAATCAGATCATTGTATTCCGCATCCCAGTCCTGATCGGCGGCTCTTTTTAAACCGGACAGACCCGCGTTTTCCGCGATTTGGTAAGAAGCGTCATCAAAGCGAAGCTCAACACCGTTCTTTTGATAAATATCAGACATTTCGGGGAGGAATTTTTCCGCGATTTTTTCGTGAACAAGAAGTGTCTCAATTGCATTGCAGGCGGCAGGATATTGAATTTTGGAATCCAGGCAGACGGCGTACGCGGTTTTCAGATCGGCGGATTCGGCGACATACGCATGGCATATGCCGCTTGTGTGGCCGAGCACGGAAATGCGTGTGTTGTCTTGAATGTATTTGACGAAATCGTTGGAACCGCGGGGAATCAGAAGGTCGATGTATTGGTCCAACTTCAGCATTTCAGCGACGTCTTCACGGCTTTCGGCAAGCTGGAAAGCGTCTGCAGGAATGCCTTCAACGGCCGCCATGGCTTCAACGAGAACATCAAAAAGCGCGCGGTTGGAATTCTTCGCTTCGCTCCCGCCTTTAAATATCGTCGCGTTGCCGCTTTTTAAACAAAGAGACATGACTTGAGGAACAACATCGGGACGGGCTTCAAAAATAACGCCGATGACACCGATCGGGCAGCTGACCTGATAAAGCGTCAGCCCGTCGTCCAGAACAAGGGTTGAAAGCGTCTTGCCGACCGGATCTTCCAGTTTGGCAACATCCCGAATGCCGGAAACCATATCTTTGAATTTCGCATCGCTTAATTTCAGGCGGTCATACAGCGCGTTGGACATTTCATTCTTTTCAATCATTGCCTCGGCCGCATTCAAATCTTTCCGGTTGGCCTCAAAAATGAACGCTTTGTTCTTTTCAAGTGCGTGCGCCATTGCCTCTAATGCCTGATCTTTTGCTCCGGTTGAAACATTCGCCAACAGAACAGAAGCCGCCTTCGCCTTGGATGCTTTTTCCTGCATTTGATTTCCCATAATAATCCTCAATTCACCGACGTTCGGTTATTCAATATGCGTAAAGAAAAACAGCGACGCTAAATATACCTTTTGTTTTCGCCGGACTGTTTTTGATAATATATCAGAACAGCAATACTTTTAAATTACGGATATGAAATATATTTGAGAGTAATCTTTATAAATTAATTAACCGTCCATTGAATGAACAATAATTTGTAATGATTAATCTGCTGAAATGATGACAAATAACGACAGAGGAAAACAGAAAAGGTATATTTAGCGTCGCTGTTTTTCTTTAC
>CAYUQC010000038.1:0-19007 GCA_964446755.1 uncultured Methanosarcinales archaeon | reverse complement strand
CTGAGAATATTTATACTAATAATTATAATAATGAATTGTTATTTTTATAAAAATATCTACATTACATTTTTATAAAATTCACAGAGGTAAAAAACATGATTTGGATGATCCTTGAACGTTTTATCGGAATTCCCGGATTAAAAACTATGACAGGTGCTCAAGGCCTGTCGAACTTAGAACCCAACATCGGCAAAGAAGACCGTATGATCCGTTTCGCCGTCGGCGCCGCTGCGCTCATCGGTTTGATTTTCATTAAAAGAGGATTTATTGCCAGATATCTTCTCGGTCTGGCAGCTTTGGCCGGTTTGACAACCGCTTACCTGAAATTCTCTCCGGTTTACGCACTCATCGGCGAAAACACCCGAAAGAAAGGGAAGAAAAACAAATAATGATAAGAAATCATTTCATCGAAATGATTTCCTTTTTTTAATTAAACAACCTTCCCGGTTGCCGTAAATCTCTGGTTTTCCGCCAAACTGGCGAACAGGAACAAGTCTTCTTTGCTGTAAGCGATTCTTTTACCGCCTTCTAATTTTAAAACGCCTGTTTCACCGGCGCCCAGCGTTTCTTTTTCTGCGCCGCCGACGGTAATTTTCTTCACACGGACCGGATCGGATTGGAGGCCGACAAACATGTGCAGAACATCATCCACCTTCACGCCGCCTTTCGCGAATTTTGAAAGCGTGCATTCCATTTCAAATTCTTCCGCAATGATTTCATCGTTTGAGAGCAGGCAGCCGCGATCCAGTTCGCGTTCCAAAAGTCCTTTCAAACCCATGCCGACACGAGATCCGGTGCCGGCCGCTTTCACGTCAACATCATGTGTTTGAATGGAACGGATATCGATTTTTTTGTCTGTCGGATAAAGACCGATTTTGTCATGCGTGTGAACGGTTCCCTGCAAAACTTTGCCGAGAATAACAATACCGATACCGGTAACGTTAAAGAAGTGGTCGACAACGACGCGCGGCGGAAGGTCGTCTTTTGCCCTTTGTTCTTTTTCAATTTCAGCACCATGTTTATGAATTTCTTCTTTAAGCGCGTCAATGCCTTCAAACGCATTCGGCGCGTCTTTGTTGGCGTTCACCGCAATGATTTCCCAATTTTCAAGAACGGTTCCCGCCGTAATCTTCTTCAGCTTTTCTTTGAACGCGTCAATTTCCATCGCGTAGCTGGTATCGGATTTGGTAATCGCGATAATCCCGCGTTTAAACTGAAGCAGATCAAGCGCAATAATACATTCGCCGACAGCGGGCGTTAATCCGTTGGGCGTGACGCACAAAATTGCCATATCGGACAAATTAAGCGCGGCAACAATGGATTTCATGGATTTCGGATAAGATTTCGCGTCCACGTAAACGTATTTCTGTTCATGGCGGTCATCATTGAATAAAGTAATATCAGAGTCCGTTCCCTTTTTGCCGAGTTTGGATCCGAGCGATGTACGGCCGGATTGCTCGTCACCGATAATTGCAATATTTGTCATAATTTTCCTTCCTTATTTTAAAAAAATAACTTGAGCTTAATCGGTTTACAGATATATGAGTTTTATTTACGGGATTGAAACTATTTCTACAAAAAAGAGGTTCCTATTGGCGAATTTTTTCAATAACGACAGGGGCAGATATAAATATAATTATTCCAAAAAAAACCTGAGGGTTGATAACATGAATAAAAAGACTTCAAACTATCAAAGAATAATTCTTTTCGGAATTCTTTCAATTATTTTTATTTTTTCAATTCCGGGTGCATCGGCTGACAGCTGGGAAGACCACAGAGATACATCGTGGACAAGCGGCGCGATTTCAACGCCGGAGCAATTGGCTCAATTCGCTTATCTTGTCAATACAGATTCTTTTACCGATACAAATACCGTTTATCTGACAAAAGATATTGATTTGGACGGACATGAATGGGTACCGATCGGAGCGGTGACGTATCCTGAAGAACTTCATGCCTACGGCGGAAAATTTGAAGGGAAGTTTTTCACAATCAGCAATATGACTATAGAAACAACAGAAACGGATATTCCTACAGAAATCAATAGCTTCGGGAAAAATGTCAGTAAGAATTATTATTTCGCCGGATTATTTGGATACAGCCAAGCTGATATCGAAAATATAACCGTAACAGGAAATATCAGTCACATTATGCCGGATAATTATGAAATTTATTATAACGGAATCGGCGGTATTGTCGGATATTCTGAAGGAAATCTGACGAATTGTACAAGTTATGTCAATATTACATGCGACACAAACTTATTCCGTTCGTGGATCGGCGGCATTGCCGGAATTTCTGAGGGAGACATAACATGCTGCTTCAATTACGGAGAGATTTCAACTGATAAACTTCTTTCTTTCTATACAGCAGTCGGAGGAATTACCGGACATAATGATCCGGGCAGCGGTTTTGGAAATATCAAATACTGCGTAAACTCAGGAAACATAACTCATTCAGGCACAACAAATAGTGCCGAATTTGCCGGAATATGCGGATTAAATTACGGATATATTGACCAATGTGCAAATACAGGCAACCTGACAGGAAATAATTTTAAACACGGGGCAATCAGTGGCATTGCCGGAGAATCATTGATGAATTTCAGCGATTCCGGTAACAGTAAATACAATTATCCTGTTGTCAGCAATTGTTACAATCGCGGAGAAATTGAGACAAGCATTGGAAATAATGTAACCGTCGGAGGAATTGTAGGAAACTTCTCAGGCGGTCTTATTAAAAATTGCTACAATACAGGAAACCTGAAAGGAGACATGATTGGAGGACTTATCGGAACCGTAACACGCCCGGATTTACCGAAAGAAATGATGAACTGTTACTTTATAGACAGTTCAACCTATGGTTTAAGCAATTATCATAACCAAAATGTTTCAAATAAACCTGAATCGGATATGGGAACAAAAAACACATCTGATGAAATGAAAGATCCGGATTATGTTAATCTGTTAAATGAAAATGAAATCATTATTTTTAGCGCTGTTGAAGATGATTATCCGGTTTTCGTTTAGTTGTTGCCTAAAGAAGAGGAAAACAATAGAGGAAAAGGCGGTAGCGGATTCGGATCTGCTTACGTCATTGATAATTCAATCGAGCCCGAATCTGCTGTTTTGAATGAACCTTTAGACGAAACTCAAAGCAATTCCGGCAATTATGAACAAAATGAACCGGATGCTTATGAAGACGAAATTAAAGAAGAAAACACAGGCGGAATCGTGGTTATTTTATTTATTTTAATTGCAGTTGCCGTGTTTGTTTATTCCGAAAAAAGAAAAGAAGAATAAATCAGGTCATCGGAATTAACGGAGATTTTTTCTCATGATAATTCCGGCTCCTGATTTTAAATTATCCGGATTGATTTTCGGAAAGAAACCTTCAATTTCTTCGACGGTTTCAAAGCCTTCTTTCTGATACATTGAAAACGCATTTTCCCAATCACCGTTGACAAGCAAAATTGCGCTTTTCAAATTGTATTCTTTTGAAACACGGTCAAGCAAAGCCGTAAAAAGCCGTCTGCCGATTTTACCGCCGCGAACGGCAGGATTAACGGCAATTGATGAGATGTAAAGCTCTTCACCGGCATCGCTGTGCGTGTCGTAAACGGAATGATTCAAATTGAAATTCGAATACGGGATTTCTTCCGAATAGTTCCAAAGCTCGGAAGAAATGTAGCCGGCAATTGTTTTGGCGTCTTCGTTTTCAATTTCGGCGATTAAAAAACCGTCCGGAAACGCCGCAATCCGGTCTTCAAACACTTTTTCGGATTCGATGACCTCGGGATGGAAAGAAAGATGTTCGATTTCCATGATGTCATCAATGTCGTCAGCGTTTGCTTTTCGAATAGTTACGGGCGGAAAATTGTCCATGGCAGAAAGAGCGTTTGGAACTAAATAAATGTTAAGATGAAAAAGAAAAGAAAAAACGGAAACGTAAAATCTGTTTCCGTTCAGATAATTTATTCCAATGTCGGGATTGCCAGGAGCAAGCTGCGGCGCGTGATAATGCCGACCAGTTTTTCATTGTCATCCACAATCGGCACGATACCGATGTTTTTCTGAACGATGCAGCTGACAATTTTTTCGGCCGGCGTTGTCGGCTTAGCCGTCAGCGGATTCCGGGACATGACGTCGGCAACGAGAAGCGTTTTTACTTGTGCTTCCTGGTGGTTGTCGGGAACATTGTCCTTGAATTCCTGGAATGCAACGGCGACATCGCGTTCGGAGATTACGCCGACAAGTTTTCCGTCTTCCATGACCGGAATTCTCCCGATGTTGTTTTCGAGCATCAGGTAACGGGCGTGAACCAGCCGTTCGCTGGAGTTGATGGTAATAATGGTTTTGTCAAACATGACATCGTTGGCCTGGCCGCCGAAATCGAAAGCGCCGATCAGTTCGTTCGGCGTAATCCAGCCGAGAACATCTTTTTCGTTTTCGGAAACCAAAAGCACGCCGCCCTTTTCTTTCAGTATTTTTGCGGCGACGGCAAATTTTGTGGCCGGCTTGACGAATGTATAATTATCCGTGACAGCTGTCACGACAGGGAGAGAGGAAGCAGGCTTCGTTCTTTTTTTCGTCCCGAGCTCCTTGGCGAGACTGCGCATCGTCAAAATGCCTGTCACTTCCCCGTTGTGCATAACAAGAAGGCGCCGCGTATTTTTCTTTTCCATAATACCGAGCGCATTTGAAATCTTTGCCGATTTATCAATTGTCGGAGGAGCGACCATGATATCTTTAACCTGCATAATATTTTCACCTTCTGTGGTTGATTGGTTTTAGGTTAATTATTCGTTTTATATTGACTATGAAATGAGCGGCGGATTTAAAATCCGTCAGTGCTCAGGCCATAAATATGATAATGTACTCTTCGGATTTGTTTTCCGGAGCGGCAGTCTTCTGCAGCGTCCGAAACCGGGTTTTTGATTTAATCTTAAATTTCAGCGCGCTGCGGGCAATAGTTAACCCTTTGACGGATTTTCATTTGCCCGCACTCGCGTCTTAAGATGCCATTATTTCTTTGAAATATGAGCTTATTTTTTGAAACCCGATAAATCTCTTGTTCTTTACCTTTAAGTTTCATGGTTTTCAGCAAGCCATTTCAAAATATCATCTTTCGAAATCATGCCCGAAACTTTTCCGTTCTTGGTGACCGGAAGGGAAACGACATTATTGTCAATGATTTTTTTAGCCGCGCTTGCAATGGATTCGCTGACATCGGCGACAACGATACTTGTCATGATGTCTTCCGCAATGAACGGAACATCCAATGCGTATCTTGCCGCTTTGGAAGAGGATTTCTTTGAACTCCGAATACTTCTTTTGCCGTCGGAACCGATTAATTCGCTTGCGGAAAGGTCTTTAATGGAAACGATGCCGACCGCTTTTTCGTGGTTGTCCATCACAATGACCTTTTGAACGTCACTTTTTTCCATTTCATCGATGACGTGATTCAGGGTGTGGTTTGTGTTGACAACAACCGCTTTTCCTGTCATGGCATCGCCGACACGTCCGTTTGTTGCGCTTTCAGCCGCAAACCGGATCAGATCTGTTTTTGAAACGATTCCGAGAACCTCCTTTTCAAAGATCGGGATATGATCAATGTTTTTTTCGACCATCAGCTTGGCGGCTTCCGCAACCGAAGCGTTGGGCGAGAGTGTCACAACATCGGCGGTCATGACGGATTTGATCGGGATTTGGTCAATCGGTCTTCGTTTCCAAGCCGCTTCTTCTTCAAAAAGCTTCATATTCAAGTCGGATTTGGTAAAAATGCCCAAAATTAAAGGGTCATCGACCACCAAAATAGAACCGACTTTGTGTCTCATCATGAGATTTCGCGCATGTGCAACCGTTTCATCAGGCTCAACAATATAAACCGGCGAACTCATGATATTTTTCATTTTCATGGAATATCCTCCTATGCGACTTGGCATTAAATTTCCGGAAAAGCGAACATTTTCGTGTTTCATTATTTTGTTTTTGATTTGGTTTTTGTTTATTCATTTCCTGCGATGCAGCGATTTTTGATTGGCTTGGTCTCCGCAAGGAAAGTCAAAAATGAAGCTGCAGTTAAACGATTCGCGAGGATAGCAGAAGCTCACCTCATTTGAATACGGCAGAAACGATTAAACACCGGATCTGATTTCTCAGACATTCAGTAAATCACTTCCGCAAATGCGTTTCAAAACAGAAGACAGCCGTAATTCATAGACCGCTTTGCGTTTTAACGCGGGTTTGCTGGAATCAGAAATGTCATCGAACAAAAATGCTCTTGTATTGGGTTTTTGTGTCATTTGTTTCCCCCAAAATTTAATTTCCGGTAAGATAAAGAGGTTCTTCCTATGTTAAATAGTTTTTCTGATATAACAAAGAATATAATCAAAATAATATAAATGATAGTTAAATAAAATTAGGAAATCTTTCCAATTTCAAGATATTTTCAACCCCTTGATTTCCGATGGAGAATATATAAAAAACGATACGGATCTAAATGATGTCTGAATATATAGTTAAACACTTTTTGTCAATAAAGACTCGAAAAATAATAAAAAAACAAAATAAAAAAGATTTTAAAAGAAATAAATAAAAATCGAAATTAAATAATTGATTGACGGAATAATTTCTCTGACAAAATCTGATTCTTTGTTCCAACGGATACCGTCTTCATCAATTTGAATAACACCGATGCGGACAACATTTTTCTCGACACGGAAAGAGCCGATATTTACCGTTCCGTCTTCACCAATTTCAAATCCGCTGATTTTAACCGGACCGCCGCGTATGACCACCGGTTTATTTCCCGTTCCTGTATCTTCCGCATTATAATAAACGACGCTGCCGTTTTCAAAATAAACGATCGCATCGGAATTAATTAAAATCGAATTATTTCTTTCATATGTTATTTTGACGGCAGAATTATTGAGTGCATCGACAATACCGGATTTGTTTTTATCATGCCCTTGGTTTTGATCCCAGACCGTATCAATCAAGGTCAGATGAACAATCGTCCTTTCAGATAAGCCGGCACCGTTAACAATAATTTGATTTGTTGTCGGTAAACCGCTGCTTGTAATTCGAATGGCAAGTTCGGCCGGAACGAAATCGATCTTACCGCCGCCGTAATTGATGATTAAAAGGTCACCCATGGACCTGTAATCGGAAGACGGACTTTTGCTGATGAAAATATCACCGTCATTGAGATTTAAAATATAACTGCTTGATTCAGATTCAGAAGCCGAAACCGGTACCCCCGCCAAAACCATAATTAAAAAACATAAAAAAGCAAAAAAGAGTATTTTTTGTTTCATGTAAGATCCTCAAAAAGAGAAGGAAGTCGGATTATATAAACCCGATTTCTAAAATAATCCAAAGCATTCAAAGTTACATAATTGCGATTCTGGTTCTGTTGCCGGCGCTCAACTCAATTTCCTCGTTCATGCCGAACTTGGAAAATGCATCGCTGATGCGGACTGTCATACCAATCTGGATATTATTAACGAGCTCGGCATGTTCTCCCCAAAGAGAAACACGGATGTGGCCGGTATCGTCTTCCAATTCGATATTGGAAACCATGCTCTGTGTGCCGTCATCTCTTTCAAATTCACGGAACTCGCCGATTTCAATGACACGGCCCTGAACGGAATAAGATTTGCCGGGAAGAATGTCATTGATGCTGTCGAGTTTTTCCATATACTGAACTTCTTTTTCAGAAGCTGTAACATTTCCGCGGGAACCGACATTGAGTTCAACCGACTGGCTGAAGTCGTTCATACGGGAATAAGCGTTAAGAATGTCAACGGATTCACCGAAATCAAATTCATCCAAATAAACGGTTTTATCATCCCAAAGGCTGACACGGATTTTGCCGGTATCGTCACCGATCGTCAGTGTTCCGATCGTTCCTTCACTGCCGTCTTTTCGGTTGAAGGTACGGACATCGGAAATGTCTAAAATGACACCCGAGAGATTCACGCCGTTCATACCGTCGGTGATTTCGGAAACTTTCAGGAATTTCTGTTCATATTCCACATCAGCGTCGGCAATTTCAACAACGCTGGAGTTGCCGAGTGAAATTTCCACTTTCTGGGAGAAATTGTTGACCTTAGAATAAGCATTCTGGATTTTAACGGAATTGCCGATGTCCAATTCATTGACAAGTTCGGCTTTGTCATCCCACATGCTGACGCGGATCGTCCCCGTCGCGTCGCCGATCGTCATATTGGCGACACGGCCTTCACCGCCGTCTTTGCGGGTAAATGTCTTGACCTGTCCGAGATCCAAAACTTTTCCGAGGACGGTAATATCGTTCATGCCGTCTTTGATGTCACCGATTTTGCGGACCGGAATGTCATAGTCGACTTCCTCATCGGAGAGCGCGAAAACGCCGTTGTTGCCGACATGAACTTCGGTACCGTTTAAACCGCGTTTCGTGTAGCCTGAGACATTGACGCTGCATCCGGGTTTAATTTCACCGCTTTCCACCGCATCCACTTTGGAATCCCAAACGGAAATCCGGATTCTGCCGGTAGAGTCGCCGGCCATAACGGTCGCGACACGCCCGACGGTCCCGTCGGCCCGGTTGAATTCACGCGGGTCATAAATGGTTAAAACTTTTGCGGCAAAAGAAATGTTGCCGCTGTTTTCATCGATGGATTCGATCATAACGACTTCCCTTTCGGTAGCGGAAATGCCGAGGTCGCTTAAAACGAGACGGGCACACATTTCATCGTCGCAAAGGCCGCCTAAAGCTTCCTTTCTTTCTTCGACTTTTGCGACAAAATCGTCGTAGCTGATCAAATTCTTGACTTTTTCGTAGATTTCTTGTAATTCTGCCATTCTTTTACCTGACTTTTTGATTTTTGATATTCTGACCTGATTGACAAAACGCTGACAAATTCAATAGTCTGATAAACCTGAGTGTCTGAAAAATGATGAGTTCGGGTACACGGACAAAGGGTGATTTAAAAAACAATTGAGATGATGGAATTGCTGAGGTTGTTAGAAATATACTTGTTACTCTCATAACTCAACTCTCCTATTTTTACCTTCCGTTTTTCTCCAAAATCAGCTTATTCGAACGGGTGCAATTTTATTTATATTAATAATGCTGTTTATTCTTCATTATGATTCGAAGGTGCGAAGAGCATGGATGCTTCCGAGGCGAAACCTGCCCGGAGTGCGATCAAGAAGGACAATTCATTTTAGACGATGAGCGTGAGGACCGTTTGGGCCGCTTTATCGCCGGTGCTTTAAGACACTTCCCCGCGAAGCTCGGGCTTTCCATGTATGAAGACGGCTGGGTCAGCATCAACGCTTTGACCGCGGCAGCCGCACGCAAATACAAATGGCCAAAAAAATATCATATTTATGCGCTGATCGAATCGGATGAAAAAGGAAGATACGAAATATCGGGCGGCAAAGTCCGCGCCGTATACGGTCATTCCATTGACGTCAATTTGGATTATCCGATTTATGAAGGCGAATTCGCTTATTACGGCGTGAATCCCGAAGAAGTCGACATGATTTTAGACGAAGGCATTCTGCCCGCCAAACAAAGATATGTGCATTTGAGCACAACGCTTGAAAAAGCGATTGAAGTCGGAATGATCCACTCGGAAAACCCGTCCATTTTTAAAATTGACGCCGCCGCTATGGTTGATGACGGTTTGAATCTCATGGTCGCCAACGAAGATATTTTGCTGGCGGATGAAATCCCGGCGGAGTATATCGTGGAAATTTACGAGTAATTTTCCCGCAATTGAGATGAAACCGCTTTTCTGTCTGTTAATTATTTGTAAAACAGACACATTCTTTTATCCGAGGCGAAAAGTATGGAAACAAGGATTTTGCCGGCAGTAATCGCTGTTGTTTCTATTGTATCGGTTCTTTTTTATGTATTTATTTTAAAACCGCAACATCAAGAAAATCAAGACGAAATCAAAGAAACTGAAACCTCTATATTCCGGACCATGTCTGCAATATGATCGTTATCATGAACAGACAAATGATTTTACGGTTTATTTCTGCAGCATATGCGGCGAGAATATGGGAACATTTCATGATTATTATGACGGCGACCCCCATGATGATTGACAAATTGTTTTATTTTTTACGGAATGTTCGTTTCCGGCAAAATTACCACAAACCTTATTAAATCAAAATATTGTTTATTCATTGTTTTGTTATGCGGAAATTGCCCGCCGATTGAGCCGGCAGCAGCATACCGAAAAATAATTACATTATATATCATTGATCGGGGAAGTACCAAATCAATTTTATATAATATATCCAATAAATTAATTTATACGGTTTCAAATATAAACATAAACCGTGATCACCTTCATTAATTCAATCAACGGATGCAATGAGTCATCCTTTACAAATAAATTAAAAAATTATCAATATCGATAACTCAAAATGACAGATTCGAAACAGTTTCTGCAATTGAATCGATTCAAAATCACATATAATCGACAGGTGACAGCACACTGGAATTGTGTGCGTTTTAACCTGATTTACCTGCGCCGAACCTTAATACAAATTAAACCGTTCAATAAAGCGCCGACCGATACTTGCAATCTTCATTTCAATAATGAAAACGGCTTTAAGCCGGCAAAACCCGCAGCTGAATGTAAAATACAGCCGAATACGGCTGGTTTTTCAGAAAACTGAAACAAAAGAATTTCAATAATTCACATAATCAATATCATCTGACACCAAATATCAGACTTAAGATTAAATTTCAATATTACGGGCTTTAAATAATTAAAGCCGTGTTATTCAATCAGTCTTATTTCCGCTGTTCAACAGCACGAATGTAATCGCCTGACCATAAAACAAGGCGTATGCCATTTATGTTTGGTTTCCTATCACAGCTTTGCTATCGCGTGTTTAATGCAATTCTGAAACATGCGCCGATATTTGTGAAAAATTCTGTTTTAATGACAGCTGTTAGCGATGATGTTTTGCTGCCTGATTCCGGTACATTTGAAAAAGTGAACCTTTCAAGACCGATTTTGAATTTTTTTTCAGACTGTTGTTTGTCTTTTTTGAGTTTTTGGATCCCGCGGGAGACAAAATCATGCAAAATGAAGATACAACCAAATACATTATCAGAACAAAAATCACAGCCGACGGCGTTATTGAACGTCCGGATATTGTCGGCGCCATTTTCGGTCAAACCGAGGGACTTCTCGGAACCGATTTAGACTTACGCGAACTTCAGAAAACCGGCCGCATCGGCAGAATTGAAGTCATGGTCACCACCAAGAACGGTAAAACACGCGGAAACATTTTCATTCCGTCCAGTTTGGACAAAGTCAAAACATCCGTTTTGGCCGCGTCTTTGGAAACGATTGACCGTGTCGGCCCGTGTGTTGCCAACATCGAAGTGACAAAAATCGAAGATGTCCGCGCTTCCAAACGCGTCAACATCGTCGAGCGCGCCAAAGACATCTATAAGACAATGTTTGACGAAGACTTGCTGGAAGCGCAGGAAATCACCGACGTTATCCGTGAATCCGTCCGTGTGGAAGGCATTGTCACATACGGAAAAAACAAGTTACCGGCAGGCCCCGAATACAATTCCAATGAAATTATCGTTGTTGAAGGCCGTGCCGATGTTTTAACACTTCTCAAATACGGCATCAAAAATACAATCAGTGTCGGCGGCACAAATATTCCGCCGGAAGTCGTGGAACTGCTCAAAGGCAAAAAAGTCACCGTTTTCACTGACGGTGACCGCGGCGGCGAGTTAATCATCCGCGAGTTGATGCAGGTTGGCAATGTGGATTATATCGCCCGCCCGCCGGACGGCAAAGCGGTCGAAGACATGGTTCAAAAAGAAATCGTTCTGGCGCTTCGCCGCAAGATGACAAAAGACCAGTACATTGAAAAATACGGTATTGTCCTGCCGGCAGCCAAGCGAACCAGAAAAACCGTTGAAACGGCAAGAACACCCCGCGCAGCTGTTGAAAAAGCGGCGCCCAAAAGAGTTTCCGCAATCCGAAAAACTGTTTCTTCAAGCAGATTTGAAGAAGAGGAAGAAGAAGCACCTGTCCGAAGAAGCCGCACGGAAAGACTTACTGAAAAACCGGAGCGCAGGATTTCGGAACGGGCTGAACCGTCTGAAAAAGAAGAACGTCCGCCTGCCAGACAACTGCGCGCCAGGTCAGTAAAACCCAAAACAGAGGAAATGGACGACATGATTGCCGTCAATTACGTTGATTTGGATAAACAGGTCGAAGAAACATCCGTCGAAGAAGAAAAACCGAGACGCGGACGCAGAGCAGCCGTTTCTGAAGAAGAAACGGAGGCACCGAGAAGAGAAACCGGAAGCCGTGACCGTGAAGAAAGAGTCCCGCGCGACAGAAATGCAAGAGGACGAAAAGAAGAAGAGCCGGCTAAAGAAAGAAAGCCTGTAATTCCGGCACCGTTTGACAAAGAAATGGAAACACTTTCAGGTACTTTGTCTTCCAGAATTTTGGATCAAAACAACGCCGTCATTTTCGAAATGCCCGTCAGAGATCTGGCAGGCGCCTTAAAAGACGGTGTCGACGGCGCAAAATCTGTTGTCTTTGACGGTGTGATTTCACAAAGAATTGTGGATATCGCTGCCGAGCAGGGTATTGAAAATCTAATCGGGTTAAAAACCGGAAACGTTGTCAAAATGCCGGCAACGATGAAAGTTTTCACAGCTCAGTAACCTGAATCCGTAAGATTAATACAAATATCTGCTGCCGCCATCGGCAGCAGTAAAATTCTTTTTGAAAAACGGAAATTAAAAAATAAAAGAGGAAATGAAACGTTAAACGTAAGGCGGATATTCCTTTTTATGGGATTCGGCTTGAGGATAACGTTCTTCATACCAAACTTTGGATTTTTCGATTTCTTCCCGGCTTCTGACTTTCTTTTCGGCACTTACCTTTGCTTCAGCCGGTTTTTCGGAAACGGTATCAAAATTCATTTTTTCCATTAAAATATCGGCTTTTGATTTTTGAACGGATTGCGGTCTTACAGGCTCACTTCCGCCGATTTCTTCAAACACAATTTTCGCATTTGACGGTGTTTTTCCGGAAATGTTTACTTGCCCCGGCTTTGAAAAGTTTTCTTTTTGCTTCGGAATCGTTTGAATTTTGATTTCTTCATATTCAATTTGAGAAGAGACTTTCCGGCCGAATAAATTTTTATCCGGGGAGGAAGGCGTTGCTTTTGCTGATACGGTCGGCTTTTTTTCCGTTTTCGGCATTCTTTTGGGTTCAAACGCGGGCCATTTGAATTCCGATTTTCGATCAGCAGAAGCCGGGTTGGTTTTCATTTCCGCTTCAAATTCGGCCCGCTGTTCTTCCCGGGTGCTTTCCGTGACCGACGCAAACTGGCTGTCGGGTTCGGATGACGCGGCTTTCAAGCTGCTGCCTTTCGCGGGCTGTTCACCGACGACAATTGTTCCGAACGGGGTTTCAACGGTTTGAAAAACTGTTTCGGCATCGGAATCTGAATCAAAATCATCCGGTCCGCCGACAATTTCAACTTCGCATGATTCGTCTGTCGGGACATTGACCGGGTGACCGGCGGACGGGCCGACAAATCCGGGGACGGTAAACGACTTCGGAGAATTTTCATCTGATTCGTCAATCATCTCGGCGTCGGATTCTTCCGGACAGATGCTTGTTTCAGCGCCAAGATGAACGGTTTCATCCGCGTTCTCCATCGGAAATATAGGGGTAGATGATGAATCTAAATTTGCGCTGTTTCCGATTTCATTTTTATTATTATAAGCGCTGACTGAATTGATTTCAATTTCATCGATTATATTGTCTTCAAAAATGAGTTCTTCCGTGACATCCTGAAGCTCATTGGAGTCATTGAAATTGATTTTGCTGCCGGCGGCAAATTCCGAATCTTCGGAACCGCTTTCTTCAGATTCGTCTTCAAGCTCGGCAACCGTATTCGCCCGAACGGTTACTTTTGTGATGACGCCGATTTTTTTGATTTCCGCCTTTCCGATGACCAAAAGGGTGCTGCCGTTCGCATAACCGACAACGCATCCCGGCATAATTGTAATATTGCCGCCGCTTTCAACAGAGCGGACGGCAGCGTTTTGAAAAAGAGATACATCCGAATCCGCCGTAATATTTCCTTTGATTTTTGAACGGGAGCCGATGATGACCCTGCCGGCCTCCAAATTGCCCTCAACGACGCATCCTTTTCCGAGCTGAATGTTGCCGTCGATTTTAATATTTTTCCAGAAACGGGTTCCCGGACCGACGATGACGTTTCCTTTGACAGCAACGTTTTGGTCAAGAATAGAATTTTTAGGTATAATATAAGTGTTTGATGGCGAATGAAAACGAATGTTCTTGGAAGAAATCATAAGGATAAAATCACTTACAATTATTTAAACCATATTAAAATGAAATAAAAAGGAATGGAAAGGAAGATCACTCTTCCAGCGTTTTTGATAATTCAACATACCAGAGCGCATTTTTAACGGTTGCCTGAACTTCTGCTTCGGTCACTTCACGGACGATTTTTCCGGGAACGCCGAGAACCATGCTGCGCGGCGGAATGATTTTTCCCGACGGAACAAGCGCGTTTGCGCCGATAATGCTTCCTTCGCCGATAACGGCGCCGTCCAAAACGGTGGAATTCATGCCGATTGTCACATTGTCCTCTATAATGGCACCGTGAACGACGGCGCTGTGTCCGATCGTCACGTTTTTGCCGATAACCGTCGGCTGGTCAATGTTGCTGTGAAGAACACAATTGTCCTGAATATTGCTGTTTTCACCGATTTTCATCGGGCCGGCATCGGCGCGGATAACGGCACCGTACCAGACATTTGTGTTTTCCGCGAATTCCGCATTGCCGACAATTGTTGCGTTTTTTGCTTTTCTTAACATAAATCATCCTCACTGAAAATCCGTTTATGAACGTTTTTGTTTAAAAGCCGGAATATCCTATTTTGCTTTTTCGGAAATTGAATAAAATGATGATAAATCGGATAAATTGTTGTCAGTCTTTTGATTTTCAAAAAATTCATTCCAATAAAAAGAACCGGAAAGGACTGTCCGTTAAAACAATCCTGTCACAACATTTTTAATAAGCTCGACAATGTCAATGCCGGAAATTTTTAAAACGACATAAGCGCCGATAAATGTTCCGATCATGCTGCCGACGTTGGCAAGCGCTGCTACATAAATGACTTTAAAGAACGAATTGCTGTTCAATTCTTTAAATGTCTCGGCATTCATCATGTTTTTCATATCTTTTGTTGTGGGTTTTCTGCTGCCCGCTTCGGCGAGGCCCGCAAACCAGCCGGCCGCAAGCAGCGGATTGACGGATGTAAACCACGCCAGGAAGAAAGCGACAACAGCTGACCGGAATTTACCGCCGGCAATCAAAACGCCGATGGCGCTGAGAACACCGTTAATCAGGAACCAGCATGCGAACGCCAAAAGAAGAAGATCGGGCGTCATGTCCGGATAAGTGACAACAGCGTAGATAATGTAAGCAAACAGCAGCAAAACCAGTGCGATAATGCCGTAGCTGATGATTTTGGCTAACCCGAATCTCTTTTTCGGAATCACGTCAAGTTCGGAAAGATTCGGAATGTCGGCGGGTGTATTCAAATATTTCATAACACCTTCACGGTGACCGGCACCGATGACGACAACGATTTTTTTACCGGGTCCGGCGGCCTGAACGGTCCGCAAAATGTTTCCGGCCAAATAAGCGTCGCGCTCGTCTATCAAAACGGATGCAGCTGTCGGCGACAGATGGCGGAATTCTTCGATCATCGCCGTCACGGCATCCTGATCGGTCATGCTGTTGATATCGAAATCCATTTCTTCCTCGTCACCGAAAAACATGCCTTTGACAATGCTGTAAGCCATTTTGACCTTCTCGACAAAGCCGAGTTTTGCCAAAAAGCGTTTGAACGTTGTTTGAATGTCGCGGTCGATGAGCGCGATTCCGGCACCGACTTGGTGAGCGCCTTCAACGGCGGCCATCATTTCAGACCCCGGCGGAACACCGAGCTGTTCGCCCATTTTTTTCTGCATGTAAGCCAAAAAGCCGTAGAGAAGATAATAAAAAGTCTGGCCGGGCTGAAGGATATCCTTGAAAGAAATTTCGGAATCGCCCGGATCCGGATCTGTCATGCCTTTGTACCGGTTATGGTCGAGTTCCACGGCAACGATGTCCGGGCGTTCCCTTTCAATCGTTTCACGCACTTCGCGGACACTTTTCTCGGAAACGTGTGCCGTTCCGATAATAATAATCTGCGTCGGATTTACGCAATCGGCACCTGATGAAACGGGAACGGTATTATTGAAATCCGTACAGGCGTTTAAGCTGACAGAACCGTCTGCCGTGATGTTAGAAACAATAACGTCCGATACTTCAATATCCGAATCGGAAATATCATTTTCCGAAACATTATCTGAAGACGAGCCGGCAGCTTCCCGTGTTGAAGCGGAAGAGGAATCGGACAAATCTGAAGAAAGATTACCCGAATCGGTCGGCTCTGAAAAATTGTGATTTTGTTCGTCTTCGTTTTTCATAGTGTCAGACTCAAAATTGAATTAAAATTTGATTTTAACGGAATAACTGAATTTTTAAAATATTTCTTTTCCTATTTAAAACAGATTCGTTTTTTAGGGGTTCGAATTTTGATTTCGGCAGATTATTAATTTCAGTTCATGAAATATTTTATATATAATTAAAAAAATTATTTTTTAGAATATTGATGTTTCAACCGATTTTGATTTTCTTTACCGTCGGATTGATCTTCATGGTTTGAATGACCTGTCATCATTCATTGCATTATTTTTGCTGATCGGTTTTCATTTGCCTTTCTGTGGTCAATCTTTTTCGCGGATTTCATTGCCGGCTGATTCACGGGTATTCGCTGAGCAAGACAGGAGACTGACATATGAAATTGAAAGGTAAAGTTGCAATTGTGACGGGTTCAACATCCGGAATGGGCAGAGAAACGGCAAAACAATTCGCCAGAGAAGGCGCAAAAGTTATTATTGTCGGCAGAAACGAAGACCGCGCCAAAGAAGTGGTCAATGATATCAAGAAAGACGGCGGTGAAGCGACATACGTGACCGTCGACATGACAAAAATCGAAACACTGAAAACGATCGTTGACAAAACCGTGGAAATTTACGGAACGGTCGATATTCTTTTCAACAACGCCGGTATGCTTTCAACAACACCGATAACGGACTTGAAACTTGAAGAATTATATGACGTTTTTAATGTTAACGTGGCGTCAGCGCTTTATTTGACGCAGCTTGTCGCCCCGATCATGAAAAAGAAAGGAAAAGGTGTTATCATCAACACTTCTTCTGTTGCCGGTTATGCGGCCCATCACGGATTTGCCGCTTACGTGACGACAAAACACGCTGTTGAAGGACTGACAAAATCCATGGCTTTTGAACTCGGCCCCGAAATCCGCGCCAATGCCATTGCGCCCGGAGCCATTCATACGGCAATGGTTGACAGCGTCGGCGGACCGGAAGCATTGACAGGAATGATTCAAGGTGCGCCGCTCAAAAGAATCGGACAGCCGATTGATATTGCCACGGTTGCCGTTTTCCTGGCGTCGGATGACTCTTCTTTTGTGACGGGACAAAGTATCCGGGTCGACGGGGGCTTTGATATTTAAATTCAATTAAAAAAGGAGTAAAAATAACCCGATTCGGGTTATTTATTATTAATTTTTATGATCAGAACGAGTCTGTTTTTGTTTCATTTTTTTCTTTAAAGCTGTCTTTCAGGTAGATGGCCGTCATCAAATCGGTTCTTGAAACGAGGCCGACCATTTTGCCTTCCTCGTCCATCACAACGACACGGCCGACGGCATGCTGCCCCATCTGATTGAAAGCTTCAAGAGCGGTGTCTTCCGGTTTAACGGCGACGACTTCTTTCATAACGTCTTTGACGGTAAAAGCATAACGTTCCGCTTCATTGACAAAACGAGCGTCATCTACCGTAATCATACCGACCACGATACCGTTTTTAGTGACCGGATAACCCGGATGCTTCTTTTGGAAAACGAAAGTAATGAAATCATTCAACGACAAGGATTCATCAACCGTTAAAACATCAGCCGACATGACGTCTTTGACGATAACGCCTTCTAAAATTGTTGTTGTCTTGAACATTTTACCTTCTTCGGAAGCCGAAATGTACAGGAACAAAGCCAAAATGGCAAGCCACCACTGGAAAGCGAGGATTGAAATAATTGCCAGAATAACCGAAAAACCTTTGCCGATCGAAACCGCTGTATTTGTAGCTTCTTCGTAAGATTGCCTTTTGGAAAGCCAGGCTCTGAGAACACGGCCGCCGTCCATCGGGTAAATCGGAAGAATGTTGAAGAATCCGAGAATTAAATTCAATGAACCGAGCAGGAAAATCATTGTCGGAATGTTGTATGTGAAAATGGTGATGCCTTCAGCAACCCAGTTGGTCACGTCAGCGACGCCGAGTATGGAACCGTAAATGAAATAATTGATTCCTAAAAGTACGATACCGATAATGATATTTGAAAGCGGACCCACCAGAGAAATATTCAACTCTTTGGACGGATCCAAATTCTTTTGATTTTCGGGATTTTCAATAACGGAAATACCGCCGAAGAAAAAGAGTGTGATACTTTGGATTTTGGCGCCGTAAGACCGCGCCAGCAACGAATGGGACAGCTCATGAATAAGCAATGTCACAAAGAAAAGCGCAGTCGTCAAACAAGCCAATGCATATCGGGCAATCGGCGGCTCAACATACCGGAAACCAAAGGGCCACCCGGAAATTGCGAAGATAAACGCAAAAAGCAGAAAAACCAAAAGGAATGTAATGCTGATGTAAATCGGGATTCCTTTAATGGTTGCGATTTTAAAGCTCATATATATAAAGTATAATTCAATCAATAAATAGATACCGAATTCTGAATTTTTATTCAATTGGCTTGATTCTTTTTTCTTATCGATC
>CAYUQC010000037.1:0-19292 GCA_964446755.1 uncultured Methanosarcinales archaeon | reverse complement strand
TTGACAATGCCGGATTTACCGGTTCCGCTGTGACAACGTTTGGTCCCGGTGAAACAGGCGTTAAAACCTTTTACGCGAAATGGGGTGACGGCACAACCGATCCCGACGAATACGCGATTACTTACATTGACGCTGTCGGCGGTACCGTTATCGGAACTGAAGTAAACAGTTACAACGTGACTTCAACCGTGACACTGCACACGTTATCTAAAGACGGGTACACGTTTAACGGATGGTTTGACAATGCCGGATTTACCGGTTCCGCTGTGACAACATTCGGTCCCGGTGAAACGGGCGCTAAAACATTTTACGCGAAATGGGACGATGGTACCGGAGAATATACGATTACTTATGTTGACGCTGTGGGCGGTACCGTTGTCAACGGGCTAACAAATGTCATTTCATACAACGCAAGTTCAATTGTGACTCTTTATGCTCTTGAAAAATCAGGCTACACATTTAACGGGTGGTATGATAACGGTCAGTTTACGGGCAGTACAGTGACAACTTTCGGACCCGGTGAAACCGGTGACAAAACATTCTATGCAAAATGGAATAAAAACAGCGGAAGCGGTGGAAGCGGCACCGGAAACGGAACTGTGGTTGAGCCGGAAGAACCCGGTGAACCGGGTGAACCGGAACCCCCCGGTCCGGGTGAACCCGGAGAACCTGAACCACCGGGAACCGGAGATGAAGATGAACTTCTCTCAGCGGCAGCCGTTCTGTTATTTATGATTGCGGTATGCGTTTTCCTGTTTGTTCGGAAACGCAAGGAAGAATCAGATAATTTCTGAATAAAGAGGATGAACAGCCGCTGATTCCGGCGGTTTTCTTTTTATTTCAGTTGTCTTTATTTTTAATTTCTTTAATTTCCCAGCCGTCAATTTTTTTGAGCTCGTTGAACAGCTGAATAATATTGTGATCTTTTCCGCTCCAGTAGAAATCTTTTTTCAGGGTTTTTTCTTTTTGAAGCTCTTCAAAGAAAGCGACCGTCAGGCTGTAAACGGCTTTTGCGGAAGAAAAGGGGACATTAAAGGTAACACGGTATTTTCCGTTGTGACGGCTGTAAGAAACCAAGGTATAACCCATACGCTGATAACTTTGGATATCATCGAAATCACATAATATTTCTGTTTCATGAGTGGTTGAGTTGTCAACGCTTGAAATTGTTTTTAAAATCAGGCCGAGCGTATAATCCGAGATTTCGTGACGGCATTGAAGTGTGATTTTACCGTAAGTACAAATCAAGTCAATACCGGAATTGCCCATCTCAAAAGAAATGAGTGTCTGCGGGTCAATACCCGAGAGTTTAATTTTCACTCTTTCTGCCGACTGCAATTCCCGATTCAACACAATAAACCACCGTACAAACCCGATTTTAAAATAAAAAGAGGTATCCAAATCGAAACAAATTCGTATTTGTTTACCGAAGTTGTTTCATCTATTTAGAATATAGTCTATATATTATTTTCCGCCATGAATCAGAAATGATTCATTAAGAGAATAATATCTGCATGAAAAATAAAAGACAGTCAAAGGGTTAAAGCAAATATAAAATCAAAAAAAGAAAAAAAGCTGTGTCATTTGGTTGACACAAGCGTACTGATGAGTGAATTGTCTTTTCGGAGTGTTTTCAGCTGGTTTGCGGGACCGATAACGGTTAATTTTTGCTGGCCGGAATCTTTTTTAAAGAGTTTGCCGAGGAAAGAACCGCCGGTATCATCTCTGGGATAACTTTCAATTTCAAGGCCGAAGAAATCGTCTTCGATTTCAGTCATCGTCATTTCGATCAGTTTGGCTTCTTCCATGGGATCAAGGCCTTTTTCAAGGACCATAATTTTTCCTTTGCGGACTTCATCAATGATGTAGCGCACTTTTTCGGTCGAACCCATTCTGGAAAGCTTGGCGTCGGAAACCAAGTCAAGTTGAATATCGCTCATTTGAATCACCCGAATTGTTTTGCAATAGCTTCATAGAATGTTTCCATGTTTGTGCCGTCTAACGCTGAAATGCCGATGAACGGGTGCTGCGGGAACGCTTCTTTGATTGCTTCCGGATCCGCTTCGGGCAGATCAATCTTGTTGGCGACAATCAAAAGCGGCAGTTTGCGTGCTTCCATGTTGCCGATAACCGTGACGTTCACCTGTGTGTACGGGTTTTCAGTGGCATCCATAACCAAAATAACGCCGTCCAAATCGTCAAGCCATTTCACGGATTCAATGACCCCTTCAGTTGCTTCTTTGGAACGCTGCTTGGATTCTTTTTCGCCCATACCTTCTTTCATGAAGTCATGGAAGTCGATTTTTGTTGCCAAACCGGGTGTGTCCACTATATCCAAACAGATTTTGCTGCCCTTGGATTCGATTTCCAACTTGTGGTGGCGCTGCGCTTTTCTGGTTTCGTGCGCAATGTGGGAAACAGAACCCATCGGCTCAGAATCATCATCTTTCCAGTCTTTAACGATACGGTTTGCAAGTGTTGTTTTGCCGGCATTCGGTGGTCCGTAAATGCCGATGCATGCATTTTTCTTTTTAAACAATTTGCCGAAAAAATTTCTGAATTGAGAAATTACACCCATATTTTTCCTCCAAAGGAAAATTAAAAATTTTGAATCATTATCTTTGAAATAAAAATTTTAATAAAAACATTACCGCTGCCACGATTCTTTCATTTATGCGGTGAAATGTAATTATAGAAAAAAGTCACAGCTAGTATTTATAATTCATGTCGACAGAACAAAAATTGAGTGAAAGAATAAAAGAAAAATTCAATTTTCGGCACTCATTTTTTCATCAGACATTCTGTTTTTATTTTCCAATTCTTCGGCCAATTCTTCTTCTTCTGCCCGTTCAAAAATTTTGGGGAACGGAATAAAACAGCAAACAACAGTTGCAACGGTAAGGGGAATCAAATATTCAATCGGACAGATGATTAAATAAACCAAGACGGTAGCAACGGGTTTTCTCAAAACCATTCCGGTCACAGCAACGGAGCAGATCAGCGCGCAGAATGTCGGATCTGCCGGAATGAATTTTGAAAAGGCGTAACCGAGAACAATGCCTGAAAAAATGATGGGGAAAATATGGCCGCCGCGCCAGCCGGTCAGGAAACACAGGCGTGAGACAAAAATCTTGAAAATAGCCGTTAAGAGCAAAACCGCGGCCGAGAGTGTTGTCCACTCAACGGCGATTTCGGCAATCTGCGCTTCTCCCGAAAACAAAGTGTACGGCAGAAAAACGCCGACCAATCCGAGAATGAAACCGCCGGCTGCGGCCAGCAATACTTTCTTTTGTTTGATCGGGCGGATTCCTCTGCGGATGATTATTCCGAAAATGTAGTATAAGTAACCGAACAAACCGCTGATAATTGCCAGAGGGATGATTGCCAACCATTCATTCAAGCCGAAAGGCACATATGCGTACCTGTAAATTCCGGATTCCGGAAAAAAATGAGACAAAAGGGCGAAAACACCGAACGCGACAACAGCCGCTGCAAAATAAATAAGACTTTTTGTCCGTCGGGGGAGGATTTCATCAATGCCGTTTGTTTCTTTTTTATTTTCCTGAGAAAAAGAATCTGAACCGGTATTGCAGATTTCATCAAATGAATCGGATTTGTTTTGCGACTCATTGAGTGAAAAAAATGACTTTTTCTTGGATTCAAATGTTTCGGCAAATCCGAAAAAAGGCGATCCGAACATTGCACTGAGTGTTGCTGCAGCACCGATTTCAGTGTAAGCTTTCACATTTTTTGCGGTTGTTTTGATATGGTCGGCAATCCAAGTGCTTAAACCGCCGAGAATTGACACAAGAGCTGCTTCGGGGCCGATACTGCCGCCGAAAATCAGCGGAAGAAAAGAGGAGAGCGCGACGGCAGGCAAATTTTTGTAATCTGCACGTTTTGTTTTTTGGATTTCCTGCAGTTCAATGGATAAAACCCCGGGAACATTACCGAAATACTTTTTGCAAAGCCCGACGAGAACACCGCCGACGGTACAAATAATGACAGGCAGATACAGGAAATCAATTTTTTCAGGTAATTCCGTCCAGATGAGGTCGATGCAAAAATCCATCGCCCGCAAAAAAAGCCATGTTACGGCACCGACAAATGCGCCTAAAATCAAAGCATAAATCAAAAAAGAAAGCCTGTTCTTTGTCTTAACATCCATTTTAACCCTCAAACCCTTATATGAAAAACATATGGCTTTGACCGTATTTATTTTTGTGGGAAATGAATGAAGTTAAAATAAATAAAATAAAAATGAAAGCAAAGAGGTCGTTACCACTTTGCGTCGGGTGAATCGATTGAAGCGTCAATTGCCACTTCACCGATATTGCCGGCGTAATCAACAATTCTGCCGATACTGTCAATAACAGTACGGACACCGATCATTGTGCCGAAAGACAAATCCGTTGATTTGTCAAAATAATTGCGGTTAAAGTGAGTAATGAACGTATCCATGTCGGTTTGGTTTTCAATAACCTGGTTGGCCAGTTTCGGATTTAAAGTAACCAATGATTCGACGGCTTTTTTGAATGTGTCGGCGGCAAACTCCGCCATTTTCTTGATTTCAGCGATTCTTTTTTCGTCCAATTCGGGATGGAAAAGAATGACAATCTGTGCGATTCTGTGAGAGTGGTCCGCAATGCGTTCAATGGGGGCCGCTGCCATTCTGTAATTGTGGTATTCTTCGATGGACGCTTCATTCGTGTCAACAAATCCGGTACCGCACAAAATGGATTTGAACTGTTTTGAAATGACCATATATAAACGGTCGACTTCATCATCTCTCTCCATAACATCCGTTGCCAGATCCGCATCATTGTTGATGACGGCTAAAATGCTGTCATTAAACATGGACGTTGTAATCAATGACATTCTCTGAACTGCTTTTTTAATCGAAAGTTCATTCGGGCTCAATAAGTCCTGAACCAGAACAAGATTTGAACTTTCTTCGACAATTTCGGGACCGATTAATTTGTGGCAGACGGCGCGAAGCACCTTTTTCTGATCTGCGGAAATTTTAGGAGAAGTAAATTCAATAATATCGTAACCGGCCAAATAAGTTGCAATAAAAGCTCTTTCTAAGCTGTGGCCGTTAACGTTTGTAATATCAATTGCTTTTTTTCGGAGCGGTTTAGAATCAATTTCGGGGCTGATTAATAATTTTCCGTTCGGCTGCGGCTGAACGCCGACGCGTGCGCCCGGTGTAATACCGACTTTTTCAGCCCACTGCTTCGGTAAGGATATAATATATGTCGACCCGCCCGTTTGTTGTACTTTTCGCGTTTCCATTTTAATGAACACCTGTCTTGTCCTTATGTTTTTTACTAAAATAACTCTCTCATAAAAAAACTTTATTTTATGCCAGCTCAATACGCCTATACAATCTTTTCACTTATATATATATTCCATAGGTTTCATATAGTCTCTATCCGTAATTTAAATATTTTTATGAATGTGAACGTCATCGGTTCAAAATGTTTAAAATAAAACGGCGTTATTCATCTGATAATTAAAACCGGAAAATGAAAAATGACATTAAAAAAAGGATACGGATGTGCCTTCGGCGGCGGCACAATTATCAATGCCATTGCCGCTTGGAAAGGCTGCGCTTACGCAACGCAGCTCAAAACATATGCTGAAGTTTGTTTATCGGATGACGGGCAGGCATGTTCCGTCAGCGGTTCAATCCATGAAAACCCGAATGCAGATGCGCGTTTAATTGAAATATGTGTCCGGTCTGTTTTGGACCAATTTGATTCTTCGGCGGAAGCATCCGTTTTAACGAGAAGTGAAATCCCGATTGCCGGCGGCTTAAAAAGCAGCAGCGCTGCAGCCAATGCATCTGTTATCGCGGCGCTCGATGCGCTCGGCGAAACGCTGCCGCAGGATGAAATCGTAAAACTCGGCGTCAAAGCGGCCAAAGAAGCCGGCGTGACGATCACGGGCGCGTATGATGATGCCTGCGCTTCTTTTTACGGCGGCGTTGCAGTAACCGATAACAAAACCATGGAGCTGCTCCGCAGGGATGAATTCCATTATGATGTTCTGATTTTAAATCCGGATACGAAGGCATTCAGCGCCGATACGGATGTGTCGCGTTCGGTACTGATGAAAGACCTGATTGAAACGGCTTTTGAAATTGCGCTTTCGGGAGATTATAAAAAAGCGATGAAACTGAACGGGTTGATTTACTGCGGTGCGCTCGGGTTTAATCCGGAACCGGCGGTATCGTGCATGGAAATCGGCAAAGAATTTGATACCGTTTCAGGTTTGTCGGGAACCGGCCCGTCTTTTACGGCGCTCTTGCCGGATTCGGGTTTATTGCCCCAAAAGCAGCAAAAGAAACTTCAAACCGTTGTTTCGGAAATTAAACAAAACTGGGCGGCTCAATTTCCGAACGGCAGAATTTATGAAACAAAAACGTGTAATGTCAATGCACTTGAAGAAAGCCGCCGTTTTTCGGAATATATGAAAGCCGGAAACAAAGAGCTGAAATCATTTGATTTTACATTTGACTGACCGGAATATCTGAACATTTATATTGAATGGGTTTCCAATACTACCGCTGAGAATGATTTCATTTTCAAAAGAAAGGACGGAGATATGATGCCGACAGGTATGTTAGAAACAACACGCGAAAAAATGAGATTAATCGACCGTGAAATTATTGAGTTAATTGAGGTCAGAACGAATTTGGCCGGTGAAATCCTTTCTTCTAAAAAAGAAATGGGAAAGCCGATTGTCGATGAAGAGCAGATTGAAAAAGTTTTGGACCGCGCGTCAAGCCTGGCGGTTGAAAAAGGATTGGACGTGGATTCCGTTCACCAGATTTTCGAAATCCTCATTCAGATGAGCATTGACAAACAAAACGAATACAGCGGCAAGTCCAAATATATTTGATTCTTTTTCTTTTTTATTTTGTTCCGTACGAACGTACATGGTTCCACACGCGAACCAATTTTTCTTTTTTCTTATTCCCTTTTTCGGATTCATCATAAATGCTGATATTTTTGCGGTCAAAAAGAATCCTGTCTTTGCCGACGGGGCAAACTTTAATGCAAACGCCGCAACGTGATGTTCCTTTTTTTCCGAGCATATCCAAATAGGCCGCACATCTGCTTTTATCCGTTTTCAAAAGCGGATATCGTTTCCTTTTATCATCGCTGACCGCACCGATCGGGCAGAAACGGGAACATGCCATACAATTTATACAGATGCCTTTCTTTTGAAATTTCTTTTTTTGGGAGGCGGCTTTTTTTTGTTTCTTCTTCGGCACCCCCAATTCTTCTAGAGTCGCGGATGTTAAAATTGTTGCAAATCTGACTCGTGGTCCGTATTTTTTTGTTAAAAATACATTGTTTCTGCCGAATGATCCCAAACCGGCATGATATGCAGCATGACGGTGAGAAAAAGCAGCCATCGGTTTCTCAATTAAAACGGACATCTCTGAATAGCCGCCTCTGGCAGTCGGCATGGAGGCAAATCCTGTTTGATTTAAAAATGCAGATAAAACCACTAATTCATGTTCCAAAACGGCGTTTAAGTTATTTTGATGCTCATTATAATAAACGGACGGTGTTGTCTCTAAGATCGGCAGAATGACCGGGATACCGATAACAATGACGGTTTTTGCTTCGGGGAAAATATTTGTCGGATAAAAATCGGAATTTACAGGATATTTTGTTTCGTTTTCCCATGCCGAAACATCTGAAAAGCCGACAAGCGGTAATATATTTCTCTTTTTTTTCTTAAGAATCAAATCATAAAATAACGTCATATCATCAGCCTTCTTATTTTGTGCCGTATCGGCGGATGTGTTCCCACGAATCGACTATTTTTTGGTTGTTTACCGAATCGGAAACATTTTTTGTGTAAATTTGAATGTTTTTACGGTTATAAAGGGTCCTGTCTTTGCCGACGGGACACACTTTAATGCAAACGCCGCAGGGTGAAATTCCTTTTAAACCTAAATCGCCGCTGTAATCGGTACATTTTGTTTTATCAATACGCGAAACCGGATACGGTTTGTTTTTGTCGTTCGAGACGGCACCGGCGGGACACAAACGGGCGCAGGCCATACAGTTAATGCAAAGCGTTTGATTTTTTGTGCCGGATTTTTTTGAAAGCACGGAACCGGGAATACCCAGATCATCCGCAGAAGCGCTCGTTAAAATTGTTGTAAAACGAACGCGTGGGCCGTATTCAGCGGTCAGCAACACATTATTACGGCCGAAAGCGCCGAGACCGGCGTGATAAGCGGCATGTTTATGAGAAAAAGCGGCTTTCGGATTTCTTTTCAGTGCTGCGATCCCGGCATACCCGTCACGCGGAACCGGAACGGCGGGCATTGAATGACGGTTTAAGAAGAAAGACAGTTTCAGCGCTTCAGCATCCAAATATGCGTTTAATGTATGGTAATGCTCATTATAATAGACAGAAGGCGTTGTTTCAATAATCGGCAGAGTGACGGGAACGCCGATGACAATTGCCGTTTCAGCTTCCGGAAAAATGTTTGTCGGGAAAAAATCGGATGAAACAGGATATTTTGTTTCGTTTTCCCATTCCGACACGGGAGCAAAACCGAAGAGCGGAATTTCGGATTTTTCCTGTTTCTCTGAAAGAAATTGATAAAATGATGACATAAATGTCACCTTCTCTTTTTGAATTTAAACGTTCAGTAAATCTAAAATGCGAATCGCCAAGTGCGCACCGTTGGCACCGTTATCCACACCGACAGCAGCGACCGGAACACCCGGCGGCATCTGCGTCACGGACAAAAGCGCATCCAATCCGCCGAGTTTTGCGCTGACGGGAACACCGATTACAGGTTTTTTGGTTTTAGAAGCGACAACGCCCGGCAAAGCGGCGGAAAGGCCCGCAATCGTAATAAAAACGAGCGCATCGGAGTTTTTAATATATTCATCCAAATCATCAGGGTTTCTGTGAGCGGAAATCACAACAACTTCATAAGTATAATCCGTTTTATCAAGAACCGCAACGGCCCTGTCAGAAATCGCTCTGTCCGATTCGGAACCCATAATAATTGAAACTTGCACCATTTGTTTTCGCCACCTGTATCAGATCAAACCGTTTTTTTATTTAAATTTGAAAATGTATAAAGTTAATTTGTCTGTAATTAAATAAAACTTTAGTCAACAGGGGCTTAACTATTGTTTCCCCCGATTAAAACATAACGGTTTCAGAGCCGTTTTTCACGAATTTGTCATTTCAGTGAATCGTTACGCCTTTAACGCCTTTAACGGTTCTGATTTTATCTACCAGGTTGCCGGGTATTTTTTTATCGGTGATAATTGTCAATCGGGGCGCTTCATTAAAAAAAGGATCATCCGAAACGGCCTGTCTTATACTGAAACCGGCCTCAGCGATAATGCCGGTCACGCCCGAAATGATGCCGACGTCGGCACCGTCATCGGGAATGATAATAACTACACCCAAATTCAGATGCGGGGCGACTTCTGCTAAAAAGGGAATCGAACGGACATGTTTGAAAAAATCAAAAAGCGTTTCATCTTCAATGATGTGTTTGGCGGTCGCATCAACGACACGGCGGTCAACGTTGATTTCTTTGCCGATCTGGACATGGGGGATTTCGATATTACCCGACACGATTTTTCCGGCGGCACTCACTTGGAAACCGCGTTCTAAAAGCAGTTTGACAACCTTTTCCTGTGCCGGATATTTTTCAAATTTTTGCTGAATCGGTTCCCACATAGACTTGGCTCCGTTGAATATATTACTGAAATAATGTACATTTATATCTATTTTTGTTTCATTTTAAACGTTTGGTTCGGGCACAAGTCTTATTACAATTTCGGAAAATCTGAAACATGTATGGCAAAAATTTCAACGATTTCGAAGATCTGCTCAGCCGGAGAAGATACTGCTGTCTCTTTGCGCACTGAAAAAGAACTTCTGAAAATGAAACAGATGCTTTCGGGGAAACAGAAACCCATGCTGAAAACGGTTGAATCCGCCGGTTTTTCGTGTCTTTTATGCGGAAAATGCTGCGAACGGACGGAAGATGATAATTCCGTTTATATTCTGCCCGAAGAAATTGAAAAAATCGAAGCAGCCGGATTTTCACGGAAAGATTTTATTCTGCCGCTTTTACCTGATTTCTATGAAACGGGTACGGAAACGTCTTTTTTTAAAGAATCGGCTTTTGTTGACATGCTTTCTTCCTTATCGGAACAGACGGATGAAGAGGGACGGATTCATACATTCGGGTGGATGCTCCAAAGAAATAATGACGGGAGCTGTGTTTTTTTAGATTCTGAATCCAAAAGATGTCTGATCTACACTGCCCGTCCGGCTTTATGCCGCACTTATCCTTTTTTTACAGATGAAAACGGTGTTTCGGAGTGCGAATGCGAAGGACTCGGGACAGCCGAAAAAACAGAGCTTGTCTCTGTCTCAGCAAAAGAATTGACGGAAGCGCTTCGGGACCGCGTGCTTTCGGATCACGCGGATTATATTCAAACATCGGCCGTCATTAAAAAGATTTATGAGAAATTTAAATTTAATAATGAAAGCGGCCGAATCAGGTTTGAAGAAAATTTAAAGAAAAACACTGTTTTTTTTGTTGTTTATGACAGTACGGGTGTTTACACTGTCGAATATTTAATTTAATGATAAATAAATTGAATTTTGAAAAATTTGATAAACTATTTAAAGAAAAGAAAAGTAGAACCCGATAATTGCTAATATTTTACATTTCAAGTTTAGGTGATATATAATGGGAAATAAACCAATGACACTCGCAGAAAAAATCTTTTCAAAGGCTGCAGGAAAGCCTGTTTCAGCCGGTGAATTCGTTATTGCGGACATTGACCGCGCCATGACGCATGATATTACGGGGCCGCTTGCCGTCAAAGGCTTTAATGAGATTATGGCGGGAAAAGAAGAAAAGAAAGTCTGGGACCCCGAGAAAATTGTCATTATTTTTGATCACCAGTCGCCGGCGGATTCGGTAAACGCCGCGCAGAATCACATTTATTTAAGAAATTTTGCCGAAGAACAGGGAATTTTGAACTATGACATTTACGAAGGTGTGTGCCATCAGGTCCTGCCTGAAAAAGGTCATGTTCGGCCGGGAGACTTAATTGTCGGCTCGGACTCCCACACCTGCGCTTACGGCGCGCTCGGCGCTTTTTCAACAGGTCTCGGCTCAACCGACATGGCCGCTGTTTTGGCAACCGGAAAGCTCTGGTTTAAAGTTCCGGAAACACTGCGGTTCAACATTGAAGGCAAACTGCCGGAGCATGTTTATTCCAAAGACTTGATTCTTCACTTGATCGGTGATGTCGGTGTTGAAGGCGCACGTTACATGGCTGCCGAATTTTCCGGTGAAACCATTCATAATTTATCTGTTTCCGAAAGAATGACAATGTCAAACATGGCAATTGAAATGGGCGGTAAAGCCGGTTTGATCGAACCTGACAGAGTGACGGAAGCTTATTTGAAAGAACGCATCCCCGATTTTAAATTGGATTCAAACTGGAAATCCGACAGCGGCGCAAAATTCAAAGAAGTCCGCGGTTACGACATTTCCGAACTGGAACCGCAGGTGGCTTGCCCGCATAATGTTGACAATGTCAAGCCCGTAACGGAAGTTGCCGGCACCAAGATTGATCAGATTTTTGTCGGATCATGTACAAACGGCCGCTTTGAAGATATTCAGATCATGATGGAAGCCATGGGTAATGATCCGATCGCCAAAGGTGTCCGTTTGATTGTTGTTCCGGCATCACGAACTGAATATATGAAAGTTTACCGCGCCGGTTATGTGGAAACTTTGATGGAAAAGGGCGCGATTGTTGAATCTCCCTGCTGCGGTCCGTGTATGGGCGGCTCTTTCGGCCGTTTGGGCGATGGTGAAGTCGGTTTGTCCACATCCAACCGAAATTTCCAGGGGCGCCAGGGAAGTCCGAAATCTTTCGTCTACCTTTCCTCTCCCGCAACAGCCGGCGCATCGGCGATTACGGGTGAAATTACGGATCCGAGAGAAATTTAAAAAGAATGTAATCTTTTCATAAAATGGAGAAATGAATGTGTCGGAAATTCCTGATTTATCCGTTCTGAATACGGTTTATAAAATAATTGAAGAGCGCAGTCAAACCCAGCCTGAAGGGTCTTATGTCTGCGCTTTGCTGAATGATCCGAAGGGCATCAATAAAATTCTGGAAAAAGTCGGCGAGGAAGCCACCGAGACAATTATCGCCGTGAAAGACGGCAATAAAGAGGAAATCGTTTATGAAACCTCTGACCTTCTTTTCCATTTATTGGTGATGCTTTTTGAATGCGGTATCACGCCCGATGATATTTCGGCTGAGCTTGCCCGCCGCTTCAAATAATTTTCTTTTTTTAAAGTTATGCCGCCTGTCAGACCTGCCGCCGGTGAAAAAACAACCGAAATAATGGTCCCTGCCGGTTCGGTTCAGCTGGATTCCGTTATTATTTTTTCTAAAAAGCGGAAGAAAACGCTCAGTTATACAGTCCGGTATGAAGCCGCGGGTTCCGGCACAAAACCTGTTTTATTTGTCCGCGCACCGGCTTCTCTCTCCGTAAAGGAAATCGAATCGGTTTTGTCGGAAAATGAAGGCAATATCATTGAATTGCTGGACAAAGCTTCTCAAAAAGAAGAGGCTGTACAAAAAAAATCAAAACAGACATACAAAAACGGCAGCATTTTTCATTATATGGGGCGTACCTACACGCTTCGGCTGATTTATGACGCCGATGAAAAAAAGATTCAGGTCCGGCTGCTGGACGGACAGCTTCAGGTTTACCTCCCGCAGAATATGATTGATTTACCTGGGCCGGAAAAAGAAAAGAAGATAAAGAAAGCGGTTGAATCTTTTTATATTGAACAGGCAGATGTTTTTTTCAGTTCCCGCGTGGATTATTTCGCCGAGAAATATTCAGATTTAATCGGAAAAAAACCGAAATCCGTTCAAGCTGCTTCTTATAAAAGCAAATGGGGTTGCTGCACGTATCAAAATGAGATTAAATTGAATTGGGTTTTGATTCAGGCCGAAACACCTGTTATTGATTATGTGATTGTCCATGAATTGTGCCATATCCGGCATAAAGATCACTCCCGGGCTTTTTGGGATCTGGTCGGCACGATTGATCCGAAATATAAAGAAAAACGTCAGGAGCTCAAAGAAAACGGCTGGATCTTAGGTATCAAGTAATTTACCGTCGCGGCTTCAATTTATGCGTGCGAATCATTTTTTATCATCATATTTATACATTATAGTTTTATTCCTGATTTTCACGACACTGTTTGCGATTCACGGTTTTTTGAATTTTTATTGATTTTTCATTTATGACAAGTTTAATTTACTTCGAAACCGAACCAAATCTTTTATAAATCATGTTTTTGTAAAGAAATGGGAAGCTATTTTTTTATAAAGATTAGTTGATTTACAAGAAGTGGAAATATGAATTCGAAACGTCTGCTCATTCTCGGAACTTCTTCGGATGCCGGAAAAAGTTCCATTGTTACGGCCATTTGTAAAATCATGTCTCGGGATTACAAAACCGCGCCGTTTAAAGCACAAAACATGAGTTTAAATTCGTGGGTGAATCCGGATGGCAAAGAAATCAGCTATGCACAAGTTATTCAGGCATGGGCCGCCGGCGCGGATCCGATTCCCGAAATGAATCCCGTTGTCTTAAAACCCAAAGGCGACAGTTTTTCTCAGGTCGTCGTTCTCGGGGAACATTACGCCGACCGAAGTGCCGGCAATTATTATGAATCCATTGATGAAATGTCCGGCATTCTCAGCCGCGCTCTTTCGAAATTGGATGAGGAATACGAAATTATTATTATGGAAGGAGCCGGCGGCGCCGCTGAAATCAATCTTTATGACCGCGATATCGTCAATGTCGGAACGGCACGCATTACGGATGCTCCGATTATCATTGTCGGCGACATTGAGCGCGGCGGTGTTTTTGCGAGCCTTTACGGCACATTCATGCTGCTGCCTGAAGACATCAAAAAGAATATCAAAGGTTTTATCATCAATAAATTCCGCGGGGACCCCGACATTTTAACACCCGGATTAAAACAGCTTGAAGAAATGACCGGGGTTCCTGTTCTCGGTATCATGCCCTATTTCCGCTTAAGAATACCGTCTGAAGATTCCATGTCTTTCCGTGAAAAAGAGGGAGCCGGCTCGGTTCCGGATGAGAAGAAAACCGGCAACAACGCCGTTGAAATTGCCGTTATCCAATTCCCGAAAATTTCCCACTTCAATGATTACGAGGTTTTGGAGGCACAGGCCCGCGTTAAGTATATAGACATTTATGATTCGCTCGGAACACCTGATTTAATTATTCTTCCGGGATCCGGAACGCCGCTGAAAGATTTGGAAGCGTTGCATGAAAGCGGCATGGCCGGGCAAATTTTAAGCAAAGCCGGACAAGTCCCGATTATCGGAATCGGTGAAGGATATCAGATGCTCGGAAAAACTTTAACCGGACCCGACGGCAAACCTGTTGAAGGATTCGGTTTACTGGATATTGAAACCGTTTACGAAAAAGAGGAAGGATACAGCGAAAAACCGGTCCGCGTTTCCCCCAAAGTAAGGGGGTGCAGCCCTTACTTAAAAGCTATTGAAGGCGAAACGGTTGAAGGTTTTAATGTTTACAGCGGCAGCGTTTCAACGAAAGACCCGGTTTTTGACAACGACGGAGCCTGCAGTGCGGACGGTACGGTTGTCGGCACTTCGATGCACGGTTTCTTTGATAATAAAAACCTCCGTGTTGCTTTGTTGAAATATCTGGCTGAAAAGAAAGGCGTTCCGTATGTGCAAGAAGACGGATTTACAATGCAGGACGGTTTTGAAGAGTTGGCACAGGTATTTGAGAAAAACATTGATGTTGAAGCTGTTTACAAAATCATGGGTTTGAAATAAGAACGATTGTTCTTTTTCATCCTTTTGTTTTTTCTTTATTTCTTAATTCAATGTCTCATTATTGATTTTTTAAGTTAAAAAAGGTCTGTTTTCTTGTTTTTTTATCGTATAATCTATTATGGAATTACGAAACCTTTATATTGAAAAAGATGGAGTGTATACTTATCGTATAATTTTTATGTTGACTGAACAATTTTTGTCATATTTGTCAACTTTTGCGACGTCTGTTGAGATACAATACGGGTGACACAAATGAAAGGAAAAGGACTTTTAAGCCTGATTACATATTCCGAAAAAAGAAAGGATTTGCTTTTTTTAATTGATGAAAAGCCGCGTACGCTTTTTGAAATCAAAGAATTCTTCAATGTTAAAACGCCGGAGATTTATCCGCGTATTAAAGAATTGCTTGAAGCCGATTTGATTCAAAAAACCAACAACGAATACTACTTAACGCCGATCGGCAAAGTTATTTTAAAATACTACACTCCGCTTGTGGAAATTTTGAATGTCTTTGAAGAAACCAGTGATTTCTGGACCGACCACGACACAAACGCAATTCCGCACCACCTCCTTGAACGTTTCAACGAATTGGAAAACAGTATTTTGTTCCAGGATCCGTCCAAGAACGTTTTTGAGCAAAATAAAATCATCGTTGAAAAAATGGACGCTGCGCAGAAAATATCGGGAATTATCTCCGTTTTCATGCCGTCCAGCCTTGAAATGTTCCAGGAAATGGTGAAGAACAAAACGGCATCCAGAATCATTATGACACAGGATGTTTTTGACAAGTTCAGGCTGGATTATAAAGAACTTCTCCAGCAGTTCATGAGCTCCAAGGACAACGAACTTTATTTGATTGACAGCGTCAATTTGTTCATTATCACAACCGACGGCTTCCTTTACTTCTCTTTGTTCTACAAGAACGGCCTTTACGACGCACAAAAATACCTTGTGGCTACCGACAACCGCTCTTTGAACTGGGGTAATGACTGCTTCAAATACTTTGTCGAACACGCCAAGAAAATCGACAAATTGGAATAATTCAGCCGCCGGCTGATTTATTCAACTTCTTTTTACTGATTTATCAATTTTGATTAAAATTTTTAGCATTTTTGTATTTTAGTTAATTTATTTTATGTTTTTGAATTTCGGTTAAATAAATATAAATTTACTCTTTTCAATAATTTTTTGAAAATTAATCTTAACTTATTAATTCAAATTCTTCTCATTATGCTTTTTATCAAATGCAGTAATCCTTTCATGCCGAAAAATTTAATATATTCTGCCGGATATAAAATTCATACTGAGTTTTAGATTTTGACGAATGCATGATGCAGAACAAGAGGAAGAGAATTCATGAAAAAAATGCCGGTTCTTTTTGTCGGGCACGGTTCTCCAATGAATATTATTGAAAATAACCGGTTTACAGTGCAGTGGCGGGCCATAGCCGATGACATACCGAAACCGAAATCCATTCTGTGCATATCGGCACATTGGTATGAAGAGGAAAACATTGTTTCGAAATCAAAGTATCCTGAAACCATTCACGATTTTTACGGATTTCCTGAAGTGCTTTATGCGATTCCGTATCCGGCACCCGGGGCGCCGGAACTCGCTGTCCGCGTTTCAGAGCTGCTCTCCGAAATTGTTTTTGAACAACGGGGGCTTGATCACGGCGCATGGAGTGTTTTGAATTTTATGTATCCGAAAGCCGATATTCCCGTCTGCCAGCTCAGCCTGAATGCAGGTTTAACACCGGAGCAATGTTATCAGGCCGGGAAGGCGTTGCAGCCTTTGCGTGAAGAGGGTGTGCTTATTTTCGGAAGCGGCAACATTGTTCACAATCTTTCCATACTGGATTGGGAGATGGAAAAAGGATATCCGTGGGCGGACACTTTTGATGAATATGTCAAAACGTCCGTATTGGCACGCAATCATGACAATATAATCCATTATTCAAAGGCAGGACCTTCTGCAAAAAACGCCTTTAAGACACGGGAGCATTATGCTCCTCTTCTTTATGTGCTGGGAGCCGCACAAGAGGATGAAAAAATTCGTATTTATAATGATGAACGGGTTTTAGGAGCAATTTCGATGACTTCGTATTTATTTACGGCGAATGATCCGTGATTTTGATCTGAAATTTATATTTCATTTTTAATCTATTACGGATAATTCAATTTCAATTTTTCAAAAAGGATTAATTTGAAATCAATTAACCATTTTATGTAAATAATTGATTCGGTAAAATGAAAAAATAAAAATCAAATCAGTCAATACATTTCACTTTATTGAAACCGAGGAAAAAAGTGCCTTTCTCATTCGATTTTTCAAAATTGTACGTTTCGCGGATGTATTCATCGCTCGGTGTCGACGGTGATCCTAAAACAGCGTCATCAACTTCGATTTCTCCCAAGTCGCAGGGTTTGGGCGGCAGTACGACAATCGGCTTTCCGGTATTGCCGACGGTTTTTGCTCTGTTCATAATGAAAGTGCCCATGACCATATAATCGGGATGGTTTTCGTATTTGCAGGCATCTTCTTCCGCACAGTCAAAGCCGATAATTTCTCCGCCCTGCATCATTATGACATTCGGCGGCTCCGGCCACACGTATTCTTTGTTTGTTGTAAAACACAAAATATGTTCTCTTTTGAAGACTTCTGCAATTCCCTGATTATCGCCTTCACCCATTCCCATTAAAACATTTCCTTTTGCTTCTTCTTCAAGCTGTTCGATAATCTTTTTATCGGCATCTGTCAGAATAAACACTTCTTCAACACCTTTTACCTGAAGCATGTATTCTTTGACCAATTCAACAAGCTCGTCCTGAGTACCGCAGTCACACACTGACATTTAATACCTCCGTATCAAAATTAATAAAATCGTAAATGAATATTTTCTAATATCGCTGAACTTCTATTTAAAAAAAGCCGTTTTCATATAATCGAATTAAATCTTCATTTCAATAATTTCGGCATTCTCAACCGTTTTTTGAACCATTTTATCAATATCAAAAACCATTTTTTGTTCTTCGGAAACCGCTGCCGTTAAAACAGCTTTCACTTCCGGTTTTTCGGGAACCGCCAAGCATTCTTTTCCGCCATCGGAACGGATTGAAATCTCAAAGGTACCTATTTTCTGGGCGATATCAATGATTTCCTGTTTGTCAAACGCCAACAGCGGATGGTAAAGCGGCAGACTTAAACCGTACGTTTCGGAAAGCATATTTTCGGCGGTCTGCGAAGCGACCTGGCCGAGAGAAGACCCGGTAATGATGCCGCTGGCGTGTTCTTTTTCCATAACGGCGCCGGCAACTCTGAACATAAAGCGTTTGCACATCAAACAAATATTTTTTGGACCCGTTGTCTGCATCATTTTTTCCATATATTCGCCGTTTTTGATGCGGTAAATTTTTTGTTTCCGCCCCGGGGTCCATGAAAACAAAACTTTGGCGTTCTCAACGGCTTTTTCGGCAACAATTGAGCCGGCATATTGTTCGTTGTCAAAGAAAACCGGAATAATTTCGATGCCGCGTTTCATCATCAGCCAAGCTGCAACGGGGGAGTCGATACCGCCTGAAAGCAAAACAACCATTTTTCCCTGCGTTCCTGTCGGAAAGCCGCCGGGTCCTTTAATTGTTTGAGAGTAAACGTAAGAGTCAGTTTGACGGACCTCAACGAAGATTTCTTTGTCGGGTGCCGTTAAATCAACCGCAGGGGTTTTGCCGGTGCCGGACAGTTTATTCCAAATCGCATCACCGCATTGGCGTGCAATTTCATTGGATGTGAAAGAATGGTTTCCGGAACGGCGTGCGCGTACAGCAAAGGTTTCCCCGTCTGAGATCATTTCCGAGCCGATTTCAGCGCAAAGGGCGGTAATCGCTGCCGGATCTGACGGGCATGTGTAGGCCGGTGACACACTGACAACGCCGAAGACAAGCGCTGTTTTTTCAGCGGCGGTCGGATCCGTTGTTTGGATAAAAATACGGCCGAAATCTCTTTGAATTTTGGAAAAAGAGACACCGTGGTAGTCCAGCATTTGCTGAATATTATTTTTTAATATCTGTTCGTAACGGTCACGAACGCCTTTGCTTTTCAGCGACAGCTCCCCGTAGCGGACAATAACGATTGTTTTTTCGGCGGATGCAGTCGGCTGAGTTGACATAATTATTCCTGAAATATCATTGGTTGATAAATGCCATTAACGGATATAAAAACAACAGAAAAGAAAAATAATAGTAGCCCGGCACGGATTCGAACCGAGGTTACAGGATCCAGAGTCCCGTATGATTGACCACTACACTACGGGGCTTCGTTGTTATGAGAATTAACGAATCCTAC
>CAYUQC010000036.1:0-19421 GCA_964446755.1 uncultured Methanosarcinales archaeon | reverse complement strand
AAAAGCGGATGCTGTGTCGACAATGACACGGCTGTTGCAATCGGAACGCCGCCGAGTTCAACACCGCCGATAATAATTCTGCCGGCAGGCGTCTCCGTCACGGACGGCAGAAGGCGGCCGATGTAATCGGCGATGATTTTCAATGTTTTCGGATCGGTGCTTGCTTTTTTGATGTCGATGTAAAAATTGCTTTTCTGCCCCGACGCCAAAGTGAAATCTCCGAACTGAACAGCGTCGCAGTCTTTTAATGCCTGTATGATTTCAGAATTGTCCATATGAATCCCTTTCCGTTTTGAATAATTACCACGGTTCGTTTTTGATGCCGAGCCAATATCCCACAATATTTGTTCCCACGTGGAGGACAGGCGTGATGATAAGAATGATGATGAAAGTCAGCCAGTCCAGCGTGCCGGTGAGCCAGCTGTAGGATGTGAGCGCAGTCAGCAGGAAAGCGCCAACCAGAAAGTCATACTGGTCAACCAGCGGCAATGACTGTCCTCTTTGAAGCCCGATGCGGCGTTTCAGGAAACTGAAAACCATGTCGCCTAAAAGAGCGCCGATAGCCAGCGAAAGAATGGCAATGACAGCAGATAAGTCGAATGCGCCGGGAACGCCGGATGAGCTGAATCCCGGAAGTTGAATGCCGAAGAAATGGAAGCCGTGGTAAAGAAGAAAAATTTCGGCGCAGCCTGTTAAAAAACCGAGAAGGATGCCGGCAAATAATCCCCGCCAGGTTTTGCCGTCGCCTAAAATGCGGCGGCCGTCTTTCATGGTTTTCCCCCCGTCAATCGGCTTTCCGCCGCCGAAAACAGCAGCAAAGGAATTCGGCAGATAAGCCGGCAGCATAACCCATAGACCGACAACGATCGCTGTGATGATTTCAACAAACATTTTTTGATTCCCTTCAGATGATTTGAAAAGTAATAGCTGTTTCATATTTTATATTTATCGCGGTGAAACCGAGCGGTTTGAATGAGAATTAAATAAAAGAGAAAAGATTAAAAAATAAACGTTTAACTGCAACAGGTTTTAATTATTTGAGGAGTAATAATAACATAAGAATTAAAATTTTTCAATAAAATTTTCGATTTATTTAAATAATTAAACAAAATTTATTCACGAAGTTCACACTCCTCAGTCAAAAAAAGAAAAACGGCAGAACGCTGTGAACGAAATGGCGTATAAATGAGAAAATGCATCTGAAAAACAAGTTCGTGTCAATGTTTTTCTTCCGATGCAGTAGGTGGTTATTTGATCGATTTTGAAGTCAAAATCTTAGATGAAAACGATTTGGTTTTTGTCTCGGACTTAAGGAATCTGGGTATACAAAGAAATGTTGCATTAACATTGGTCTATTTGTTAAATGTAAAAGAAGCGTCGTCGCGTGAAATTGAAATCGGGACCGGGCTCCGTCAACCGGAAATCAGTCTTGCAATCGGTTTTATGAGCGACAACAAGTGGGTTGACAGCCGGATGATCAGAGTGAACAAAAAAGGACGTCCTTTGAGAGTTTACTCTTTCTGCGTTCCGATGAAAACAATTTACGCTTTTTACGAATTAAAGGCGCATCAGGATTACGAAGAATCCGTTGTCAAAATAAATCAGCTTAAAGAATTGATTCAAAAAAAAGAATGAATAAAAATGAATTGAAAAAAACCTGACGGTTGTTTACAACTCATTTTTAATTATTTTTACGTTTTTGCTGTTTTAATTTTTTTATTTTTGTTTTTTATTCGTCTTCGCCTTCAAAAACCATATCCGTTATATCGATTCCGTCGCCCCCGAGTTCTTCGGACAGGTCATATTCGACATCGTCTTCATCCACATAAGCCGATCCGGAAGACGGACCGTCGGATTTTTTACGGGCGATGATGTACGTTTCCTGCCTTTCAGGCTCGATTACTTCTTCAATAACAAATCCCGCCTCTTCAATTTTTCGAAGCACGGAGGATTTGGACCGGTTTTTCGGAATCTTAATGACTTGGAGAAGGAGGCCGCCTTCTCTTAAAAGCGGTGACATGCGTATTAAAGCGGAAACGGAATCTGCCGGTTCAAGCGTCATATCGTTGAGCAGAACATCAAAAAAACCGTTTTTAGATGTTTCCCCGGTGGCGACGGTTTCGAAGGGAACCGTGAAAACATCGGCAAACATGACACTTATATTGTCGTTTTCAAAAGCCAGTTTGCCGAGTTCGGGCCTGAAATCTTTTGAAAATTCAATTCCGTGAACATGGCCGGAATCACCGACATGTTCGCCGGCAAATATAAGAAAACCGCCGGCGCTGGAACCTAAATCCAGCACATAATCCCCTTCGTTAAAAAGAGGAAGACGCTCATGAATGGCTTTAATTTTGAAATATCCGCGCGGCATATCCATTCCTTCTTCAACCTCAACCGTATCGTCAACGGTAATATTCTTAGAAGGTTTTGTGCAGACCGCGCCGTTTAATTTGACTTTTCCCTCTTCGATCGCCCTTTTGGACCGCCCGCGGGATTTGAAAAAACCTGTGTCCACCAAATAACTGTCAAGTCTCATAACACGCCAACAACTTTACTTTGATATAAATATTTCATTCTTGTAAACAAAGCTATTTCGAAAAATATATCAAGAGAGAAAAGAATTAAAACTGCCTCTTTAAGTTTAAAGAGTGGAGATTGATTCATATGGTTAAATTAACAGCAGAAATGAAAGAAGATATCAAAAAAGTCGGCGTTCTGCCGCTTGCAACCGCCACGAAATCCGGCGTTCCGAATGTCGTGCCGATCGCAATTTTAGAAATTGATGACAGTGATGAGAAGGATGACTACATCAATATTATGAACAATTACTTCTTCAAAACAATGCACAATATTAAAGAAAATCCGCTCGTCGCACTTTATTTCTGGACACCCGAGACAGTCGGCTGCAACCAGATCAAAGGAGAAGTCGTTGAAATCACGGCAAAAGGCAACATTTACGAAGACTTTGCCGCCCGCGTCAAACCCGAGAAACCCGACCTGCCGCTGAAAGAAGTCCTCCGCGTAAAAGTCACGGAAGTCTTTGACTGCCAACTCGGAAGAGAAGCCGGTAAAAAGAAACTGTAATCACGGTTTCATTTTATTTTTCTTTTGATCTTTTTTTCATTTCATGTTTCAATTTATTTTATCCGACTAAAAACAATAGAATTTAAAAAATATTGTTCAAGGAATTTTTAAATAGACTGCAATTCTATTTTCAGTGTTCTTTTTGTTTAAAATTAAGGAGATGAAAGAATGGTCAAATTAACACCTGAAATGAAAGCAGACATTCAAAAAGTCAAAGTTTTACCGCTTGCCACCGCTTCCAACGATAAGACTCCGAACGTTATTCCGATCGGAATCGCCGAAATCGTTGACACCGATGCCAAGGATGATTATATTCATGTTATGAACAACTTCTTCCTCAAAACAATCACCAACATCAAGGAAAATCCGAAAGTTGCGCTTTACATCTGGAGTCCCGAAACCTCAGGGTGCATCCAAATCAAAGGAGAAGTTGTCGAAATTACGGCAAAAGGCAATGTTTATGATGACATGACCGGCCGTGTCGCGGCCGCCAAACCCGGACTTCCTATGAAGGAAATCATCCGTATCAAAATTACGGAAGTCTTTAACTGTAAATCCGGAAAAGACGCCGGTCAAAAGATTTTGTGATGAATCGGATTTATTCCGATTTCTTTTTTATGAATCGAATGAAACAAATTTCGAAATCAATTTCCCGTGCTTAAATCCGCCCAGCAGTTCTTCTTCATTTTTGTAAGGTCTTTTCAGAATCAACTCTTCCGCCATTGATTTATTCAATCCGGGCAGCTCTTTTAAAATTGTCAAAGATGCCGTGTTTACATCGACCGGAAAAGGAACGCCCGTAATCGACCGGAAACCGTGATTTGTGACAAGGATATCATAGAACTGGTTCAGCTCTAAACGGTCGGGAACGGCAACCAAAAGCGGATAGGTCCCGAACTGCCTGCCGAACGTCACGGATTTTGAACTCCCCGTATTTTCAATGACTTCCGTGAAAACGTCTTTCAGAACTGTTCCGACGGGGACGGCACGCTGAAGCATCGGCAGGTCAATGGTTTTACGAATCTGTTCTTTGTGAGCGCGGAAGAGCTTTTCGTTTTTAAAATCGGAGATTTCGGAGTCGGAAAGCGGCGTTTTCGGAAAAACCATCACCTGGCGAAGATTAATCCGCCGGACCATTAATCCTTCATCATAAATTTGTTTGAGAAAATCATAATTGAGCTGATATGTTTTTTTGGTTTCGCCGAGCAGACCGTAAACAAAGTTGATGCCCGGCAGAATTTCAGGCATGCCGTTTACGCCGCGCGCCGCGCCGACTTCGTTGACCAGGCGGACGGCTTTTAAAACCTGTTCGGGTGTTGCTTTCAATCCGTTCGCGGCAATGACGGCCGGATCGGCGCTTTCAATGCCCATTGCAATAACGTCACCGGGCGTATGATATTTAACAATCGTCTTGAGAATATCACGCGATTCGTCGGGGTATTCGGCAATCGTGATCGGATTACCGTTATCCATATGGAGTGTTTTTAAATCAGGCGCAGCGCGGCGGATCCCGGAGTAAAGTTTTTCGATTGCTGCAGGATTCGGTCTGAGATTTGCGCCCCCGTCATCAATGCCTTTGTAAGCGAAGAGATCCGGCTGGCGCCCGATTCTGAAATGGCGGCAGCCGTTATTGTAAAGCAATTCGGTTTCTGCGATAATGTCCTTCTCATCACGAAAATCGGGTTTGCCGTAAAAAGCTTCCGTGCAGAAAGAACAGTGTTTTTTACGACCGCAGCCGCGGTAGGTTTCCAGTTCGCAGATGAGATTCGGAAAATCGGGATGCTGTTTGACAATGAAAGCGCCTTTTCGGGACCAAACGGCAATATCCGATGCCTTTCTGTAACGGTGCGCAGGAACAGTTTTTTCGGAAAAATAATCGTAAACAAAACTCTCAATGTCTTTTTGAGCAACCAGAACCCCGCCGGGCAGAAAAGAAAGTCCCGTTGCCGCGATGCCGCCTTCTTTGGAATAACCGAGGCGGATCGGCCCGCCGAGAATTTTAATACCTTCGGACAGACGGAAAAGAGCGCGGATTTCTTCCGCCGTAATCGGCGTTCCCCGGAGATATTTGCCGGGAACGGTCATACCTGAAATGATGATAAAAACGTGGGCGGCTTTGAATTGTTCCGTCAGCGTTTTGCCGGAAGCGCGGACGGCGTCGATGGTAAAATAAGAAATATCTTCTTCCTTAAAACCGGCGTCGATTAAAGCGCCGGCTGTGTATCTCGGATAAGGAGAAAGATAAGGCGGAACGCCGAAGCATGCGGGTTCGTCCACATAACCGTCTAAGATAATCGCTTTCATAATCATTTCCCGGTTAAATTTTCTTGTCAAATGAATACCTTTATTTATTTATCTATCTATTTTTTCGTTTATGCCTACAATCGGAATTGCCGACACAACATTTGCCCGTTACGACATGGGCGCCGCTGCCATTGACGAGCTCAAGCAGCACATCAGCTCGAAAATCATCCGCGTCACGGTTCCTGGAATCAAAGATCTGCCCGTCGCCGCCAAAAAACTGATTGAAGAACAGAACTGCGACATCGTTATGGCACTCGGAATGCCCGGCAGCAGACAGCAGGACAAAACATGCGCGCACGAAGCGTCAACGGGAATCATTGCGGCGCAGCTGATGACAAACAAACACATCATCGAAGTATTCGTTCACGAAGACGAGGGACGCGACGACAAAGAACTTGCTTTTTTAATGGACAGCCGGTCACGCGAACATGCGCTCAACGTCGTGAAAATGCTTCAGTCGCCCGAACAGATGATCAAAGAAGCCGGAACGGGACAGCGTGAAGGATTTAAAGATGCCAAACCGGTCGGTCGTTAAATGACGGAGAAAAAGATGCCGAAATGGGAATACAAAACGGTTTCCTTTGAAACAACCGGCCTTTGGGGCGGTAATTTAAATATTTCTCAATTTGAAAAAGAATTGAATAAATACGGGGAAAAGGGCTGGGAAATGATTTCAAGTTTTGCGACACATCAGACGCAGGGAAAATCGGCGTACGTTTTTGTCGTCTTTAAAAGAATCAAAGAACATCAGTGATTTATTATGATTATCATTTTTGCCGCCGTCGGAAAACAAAGCATCAGAGATTTCGAAAACGGCAGTATGGGCGAAAAGCAATTCGTTGATGTTCTTATCAACGCCGAAAGAATCGGGCTTCGGCAAATTGACCGCGCCGCCCATGTTTTGGCAAACGATGACGAATTCTCCGAATACTATGACATCATGGGAAGCGGGGAAATTCTTGCGGGCGGCGATGGTGAAGCGCTGATTATTGATCCGGTTTCGTTTGAATATGAAGACGGCGGCGGTTTTGAAATATGCGATCCGGCCGTTTACATGACAAATGAGGAAGTGAAAAAAGCCGCCGGGATTTTATCAACAGTGGATGAAGCGTTATTTAAAGACGCTTTTGACCGGAGAATGAAAAAAATCACGAAACGGAGCTTTTTGAATAAAAAGAAGAAAGCGCTGAAAGAAAATGCCGATGAGATTTTCGAATTGCTTTGGAGTGAAACGGATGCTTTGAAGAGATTTTATGAAAAGACAGCAGGAGACGAAAATTACGCCGTCATTTTTTCAATCTATGAAGATGAAGACTTTGAATAAAATTCTGAATTAAATATTTATCAAATTACTTGTTACATGCTTACAAATCAATCATAAAAGGAGAAAACAAAAATGACAATTAAAATCGGATTCGTCGTTGCCGAATTCAACAGAGATATCACGTATCAGATGGAAATCTTAGGCGAAGAACACGCCAAATTCCTCGGCGCCGAAGTCACCGAAAAAATTTACGTCCCGGGCGCATACGATATGCCTTTAGCCATCAAAAAACTGCTTGAAAACAAAGACATCGACGCCGTCGTTACCGTCGGCTGTGTCATTGAAGGCGACACCAGCCATGATGAAGTCGTTGTCGCTCAAGTGACAAGAAAAATGACGGATTTGTCTTTGGAATACAATAAGCCTGTTGCGCTCGGCATTTCCGGTCCGGGCATGACGCGCATGCAGGCGATGGAACGCATGGACTACGCCAAACGCGCGGTGGAAGCTGCGGTTAAGCTGATTCAGCGCGTCTGATTTCATTTCAACCTTTTCTTAAAATTATATCATTAAACTTCATTCGGCTGATTTTTCAGCCGAAACGATTTTATTAATTCTCATTTTCAATTGAATTCATTGCAATAATTATTATTACAGTGAGTAATATCTGTCAGCAAGATAATATCTCTTAATCTTCATCAGTGATTTTGCTGACTTTTAAGGTGCGGAAAATGATTTCATCCAGAATAGAACGTGTTGAAGAATCGGCGACGATCAAATCCTCCAAGAGAGCAAAAAATCTCATTGCCCAAGGCGTCGACATCATTAATTTTACACTCGGTGAACCGGATTTTGACACCCCGGCAAATATCATTGAAGCCACGCACCGCGCCATGCTGGCCGGCGAAACACACTATTCGCCCGGACCGGGAATTCCCGAACTCCGAACTGCCATTGCCGACAAACTGAGAAGTGAAAACGGTATTCCGACGTCACCCGAAAATGTCATGGTCACGCCCGGCGCGAAACTCGCCATTTTTGAAGCCATGATGACCTTGATCGACGACGGTGATGAAGTTCTTTTATTCGACCCCGCGTGGGTTTCTTACGACGCGTGCGTTAAGATGGCGGGCGGCAAAACCGTTTGGGTGGAGACTGACCCCGATAAAAACTACCGTCCTGCAAAAGACCTGTCTGAATACATCACCGATAAGACCAAAATGATCGTCATTAACACGCCCTGCAATCCGACAGGCACTGTTTATGAAAAAAGCCAGCTTCAGGAAATTGCCGATTTGGCAATCGACCACGACATTTTAGTCATGGCCGATGAGATGTACGAGAAAATCATTTACGATAAAAAGAATTACAGCATCGCTTCGTTTGATAATATGTATGACCGCACCATCACAATCAACGGATTTTCAAAAGCGTATGCGATGACAGGATGGCGCCTCGGCTACATGGACGCGCCGCAGCACATCTTCAAAAGTTTGGAAAAAATTCAAAGCCATACCATCAGCAATGTCACGACATTCATTCAGTACGGCGGCGTGGAAGCGCTTAAAGGCCCGCAGGATGAACTGCATAAAATGCAGGCCGCCTTTAAAGAAAGAAGAAACGTTCTTGTTGAAGGACTACGAAAACTCGGCCTGAAATGTACCCTGCCGGACGGTGCTTTTTATGCCTATCCCGATGTCAGCGAATTCGGAACCGGCGAAGAAATCACGGGCCGCCTTTTGGAAGAAGCGCATGTGGCCGTGTCTCCCGGAATCGCCTTCGGAGAATCCGGCAAAAACAACATCCGTATTTCATATGCGGCATCTGTCGAACGCATTCAGGATGCGCTCGTTCGGATGGAAAAAATATTCAAATGATACCGTACCGGCCTTTTTGCCGTCATGACAATTGAAAAGAAGCAGTTGTTATTGATTCGGGCCGGTATTACATATGGTACCTTTTTGTATTACAAAACTGTTTTAAACGAAAAATCACATTTTGATTCATTAATATTGGAAGGAAGATAACAATGCCTCATCCGGAGATTCCGTGGGAAAAAATTGCTGTTTTTGATGTCAATCACGGCGGACTGTCGATTGCAAAACAGCTGGCAAAATACGGCATAATGGCCGTTGCTTTTGATGTCTACCGAAAAATGCCGCCCGAAAATATGAAAGCGTTTTCCGATGAATCAAACATACCGGTGACGGCAAACATTTCCGATTTAACGGAAGACTTTGACATCATCTGTCTTCCCGTTCACTTGAATCCCGAGAACGATTTTTACAAAAAAGCGGCGGAACTCGGGCTGCCGACTGTGACACATCACGAAATGACCGGCCGGATTTTGAGAAGTGATCCGAGGGTCACCGATCGTTATTTGGTTGAAATCACAGGCGTCCGCGGCAAAACAAGCACTGCGGTATTGCTTGCGCAGATGCTTTCTTACAAAAACCGAGTCCTTCTGCACACATCAGAAGGCATGACCTTTTGGGACAGCGGCAGTTTCGAGCGTATTGAACCCGGCATCAGCATTACGCCGGCATACATCCCGGATCTGACAGATATGGCTTTTGAAAGAAATTATACGCCCGATACATTGATTTTTGAAGTTTCTCTGGGATTTACGGGCGCGCAGGACATCGGTATTTTAACCGAAGCGCAGCCGGATTATATGATTGCGGGCGGCGCACTGACATCCACCGACGCCAAAACCAAAATGATCAGCCGCTCCAAAGAAGGAAGTATTTTCGTCATCAATTACGATGATCTGGAAACCCTTCAAAATTTCATCCGCGACGACCAGGAGCGGATCGTTTTTGATGATTACGGAACGGCCGTTGAAGAAAAAACGCCGACGGATGTTTATGTCAACATCGCAACCGGACCGGATGATGAACCGGTTGCCGACATTGAATCCTCGCGGACAGGTATCTTTTTCAGAGCCCCGCTGAGCCCCGGTTATGACGTCAGTTCATACAGAACAGCAATGGCGGCAGCCGTAGCAGCTGCTTTAGAACTGGATGTTCCCGAATCGCAGATCATTGAAGTGATTTCCGGCTTTGAAGGCGTTAAAGGCCGGATGCGTGAATATGAAGAAAACGGACGCCTGGTTTTGGACAATTCCAATTCGGGACTGACGGCAGAAACAGCGGAAACCGCCGTCAAATATATGCTTGAAAAATACACAGGCCGGAAGTCGCCGGAATATGATTCAAGTATTTTAAGAGATGTGATTCTTGTCATCGGCGAAGAGGAAAAAACGGTTTGCGAAGGATTGGAACCGCATGATGTTGAAGAACTGATTGTGAATTATAAGGATGAGATTCAAAATTTAATTTTGGTCGGCGAACGGATGAAGCCGTTTATACAGGCTGCCGGTGCCGCCCCGAATGAAGCGTTGGAAAAAACGGAAGATGAAATATTCAATAAAGCGGAATATGCCGGCTCATTTAAAGAAGGGCTTCAAAAAGCCGTTGAAATCTCAAAGGAAGGCGACATTATCATTGCCGCCGTCAAATGCTTCAGATAACGATTTTAAAAAGGCTGAAAAATGATGGAAAAAGAAAGATTGATTATTCACCCGAGACCGAGTTCGATTGTGGCCTCACTTTATACGCTCCGCGACTTGAATGTGGACGTCGCGATTTTGCACGGCCCGCCCGGCTGTTCTTTTAAACACGCCCGTCTTCTGGAAGAAGACCGCCTCCGCGTTTTGACAAGCGCGATGGATGAAAATGATTTCGTCTTCGGCGGACGGGAAAAACTCGAACGGACCATTGATAAGGCTGTTGAATTGTTCAGCCCGAAAACCATCGCTTTGGTCGGAACCTGCACGAGTATGATTATCGGTGAAGAGCTGGCGGATTCTGCGGCTTACGCGCCAGACGGTGTGAATGTCATCTGCGTTGAAACACATGCCGGTTACGCCAACAATACCGACGGTGTGATCTCCGTCCTGGAACCCGCGATGGAATGCGGTATGATAACGGCTGAAGAACTGGAGCGTCAGCGCCGTTTGCTCACGGAAGCGACCAACGTTGAGATCCGTCACGGCGCCGCCAGTAAAGGATATTTGGCACCCTCCCGCGGCGACATCAAATACAAAGCGGCCGAACAATTAATAAAATTAATCCGGAACGGTCAAAAAGTCATCGGCATCTTAAATGCCAAAAAAGAAACCGCTTACATGTTTGCCGATGAACTGATCGCGCTTTACGAAACGGCCAGGCTCTTCGGCAGGGAAGAAAACGTCACGATTTTTTCAAACACCGACATCAATCTCGGTTTGCCGCGCGTGAAAGAACACGCTGTCAACGTGATGAAAGCGTTTGACGAACAAAGCATCCCCGTTCATGAAATTATCGGCGGCTTGGACGAATACGCCGTCACGGGGGATGTCGTTAAAGAATTGATTGTGAACAAATACGGCGGCTTTGACGCAGCTGTAATCGCCGGCGTTCCGCATGCGCTGCCGATGGAAGCGTTTGAGGGCATGGAACTCTTTTCAATTACAAACGGTCCGAGACAGGTGGCGCCGCTCAAAGACATGGGTCACCAGCATGTGATGGTGGAAATCGACCTGCACCCGCAGACACTCGGTGTGAGCAAGATTGTGCCGTCCGAATTCGGCGACACATTACGTGCGGTGGCAGCCGATATTGCGGCAGCGGAAATCGGAGAGAAAAAATGAAGAAAATTATTGCAATTTACGGAAAAGGCGGCATCGGAAAATCCAGCACGGCTTCCAATATCGCGGCGGCCTGCGCGATAAACGGTAAAAAAGTAATGCTCATCGGCTGTGACCCGAAAAGTGATTCTTCCATTACGCTTCTCGGCGGCAAACGGATTCCGACCGTTTTGGATGTTTTAAGAGAGAAGAAAAATGTTGACAAAGAAGACGTGATTTTTGAAGGATTCGGCGGCGTCAAATGTATGGAAGTCGGCGGTCCCGAACCGGGTGTCGGCTGTGCCGGACGCGGCATCATTGTGGCGATTGAAACGCTGAAAAAGATTTATCCCGAATATCTGGACAACGATCTGATTATTTACGATGTTCCCGGCGACGTGGTTTGCGGCGGTTTTGTCGCGCCGATCAAAAAAGGATTCGTCAATGAAGTTTATGTTCTAACCTCCGGCGAATACATGCCGCTTTACGCTGCCAATAACATCTGCCGCGGTTTTGATAAAATCGGCATGGACCTCGGCGGCATCATCTGTAATTCAAGAAACGCCGACCACGAAAAAGAATTGGCTGAAGAATTCTCGGACCGGATCGGAAGCCGCCTCATCGGTTATATTCCCAAAGATCCGCTTGTTCAAAGCTGCGAACGAGACGGATTTTCCGTTCTTGAAAAAGCGCCGGACTCCGAGATTGCCGCCGTTTACAAACAGCTGGCAGAAGACCTTTTAGCCAACGAACAGAGAGTGAAAGCGACCCCGTTGGACGACGATGAACTGAGAGAGCTGTCCAAAAAATACAGTGATTAACAAACACAAGGAGAAACAAATATGACATCCGGCAACCGGCAGATTCCGAGAGTTCTTATATCGGCAGACCGCTCCTCATCGGGGAAAACAACGATTTCAATGGGCATCATGGCCGCTTTGAAAGCTCAGGGTTACGTCGTTCAGCCGTTCAAGGTCGCGCTCGATTATATCGACCCGGAGTACCACACGGAAATTGTCGGCCGCCGCTCCCGGAATCTGGACGGCTATCTGATGGAAGAAGAAGGTGTCATTGATGTTTTTACACATGCCTGCGGCTCGGAAGAAAATGACGCCAAGCCCGCCGATATCGCCGTAATTGAAGGCGTCCGCGGTTTATACGAAGGCCTCACGGCTGACACCGATATGGGCAGCACGGCGCAGATTTCAAAAATGCTGAAATGTCCCGTCATTATGGTCATCAATGCCCGAAGCATGACGCGTTCCTGTGCGGCGCTGATTAAAGGTTTTGCATCGTTTGACCCCGATGTCAATATTGCAGGCGTCATTTTAAACAATGTCGGCAGTCAACGGCACGCCGACAAAGCAGTCACTGCGATTGAAAGCACAACCGGAATTCCGGTCATCGGCGTTGTTTACAGAAATCCCGACCTGGACTTCTGGATGCGCGAACTCGGCCTCATTCCCGTCCCGGAAGGGCGGAAAACCTACGACAGGTTCTCCGAGAGGATCAAATTGATTGAAACTACTGTCTCAGACAGTGTTGACTTGGACAAACTTGTCAAAATTGCAAACACAGCCGGACAGATAACACCTCCCGCCGTCAGCCGTTTCGAAGAAAGACCGCTTGCCGCCGGAGAAAAACCGCCGAAAATCGGCGTGGCTTTTGATGAAGCTTTTAACTTTTATTATCCCGATAATATGGACCTGCTTCAGGCGCAGGGTGCTGAAATAGAACTCTTCAGCCCGCTCAGGGATTCAAAACTTCCCGATGTTGACGCTCTTTACATCGGCGGCGGCACGCCCGAAATATTCGCATTGGAGCTGTCACTGAACGAACCGATGAAAGAAGCAATCAGAAATGTTTCCGATGCCGGAATGCCGGTTTTTGCGGAATCGGCCGGTATGAACTACTTAACGAACAGCATGACGATTAAGACACGTGACGCACCTGATGTCACTTTCGATATGGCCGGCATTTTTGACTGTGACACGATTTACGGCAGCGGCAAACGTGTTGTGACTTATACGAACGGGGTTTTTGAAAAAGATACACCGATCGGAAAAAAAGGAAATAAGTTCATCGCGCATGAATTCCACCATTCCATTTTAGAAAACATATCCGACGGCATCGAATACACCATTGACGTGACACGCGGCATCGGCATCAAAGATAAAAAAGACGGCATGAGGGTCAAAAACACGATCGGTACATACATTCACTACCATGGGTCTTCATACACGGATTTTGCGAAGAATTTCGTGGAAAGCGCCAGAAAATATCAATCTGAAAAGAATAGGGTTGAATAAAATGAATGATTTTGAAAAAGAATATATATGCACACACACATACTATATAATACGGAGTTTAATATAGCGTTCAGGGTAAATATAAATTTTTGGTTTAAAAAAGGGCCATTGGAAGTGAATCAATGGCAACAACAAAAACGTTCTTAAAAATGGTTATTTCTTTATCAGTACTGTCGGTTATAGTCTTATCTCTTTTATTCCTGCCGGCACTTGGAAACGAACAAAACGCAACAGTTACTTTTTACTCAGACGGAAAAGTATACAGCATTCAGGAAATAGAAATCGGCCAAACATTGGAAGTGCCGACGACACCGCCGCTGCCTGACGGAATGGTGTCTTTTGTGGGGTGGTCGGTCAATGAAACCGATTTAGAAAACATCTACAATTTTTCAACACCGGTTACGGAAAACTTCAACTTGTACGCCCAGTTTTCCGATAAACATTTAATTTCATTCAAAGATGCGGACGGCGAAATATACAAAACGGAATTAATAGAAGCCGACGGATATGTCTCAATGCCTGAGACGCCGCCGGTCAGTGAAGGAAAATTATTTTTATATTGGACCGTCGGGGACAGCAGTGAAATTTATCTGTTTGACACGCCTGTGAACAGCAATTTTATTCTGACGCCGAATTACGGTGACGCACATTACATTTATTTTAATTCCATGAAAGGATCTTCCGTCGAAAGTCAATCGGTTGCAGACGGAGGATATTTAAGCGAACCGCAGAATCCGACACGGCAGGGATATGTGTTTGCGCATTGGAGCACAAACAAAGATGCGGATCCGAATGATACAACATCTGCTTTTGACTTTTCCGGACCGATTACACAGTCGTTGTCACTTTACGCCATATGGAAACCGGATACGGCAAATATGCCGGATGTCAAAGTCATCGTGTGGAAAGAAAAAGAGAGGCTTCCGATTCAATTTGATAAAACGGACCCGACAAACTATGTCTATTTTGACTCGTACATAACGGGAGCATTGGCAGGATCTGTCCTGACCGTTACGGAAAATGAGGTCAAACAATCCCTCTCCGAAACACCGCCGTTCAGTGAATTTTACCGAAGTATCCCTGTCATTGTAGAAGGAGACGGAACAACAATTACAAACGTCTACTATACAAGCACACTTTACAACGTCACCTTTAATTTAAACGAATCAGGCGCCCAAATGAAAGTGTTTAATGAAACCTACTCGGGCAGTAAAACGTATTCCGTACAAATTAAACTGAACATGAATTTGGAAGATATTTGGCCGGTTAACGGTCAGGAAAATTTTGAAATATCCCGCTCAGGAAAAATATTTTACGGCTGGCTACCGCCCTCTGATTTAAACGATTATACAAGAAATCAATCAAACGGAACAAACGGAACCCAAAGATACATAATAGCAACTAAGCATCTGATTTGTTCTCCCGACTTGCTGCCTGATGAGAATTATACCGCTTCAAACGGCAATGGATACACAATCAACGGGTATTGGCTTAATGAATCTATTGCGGCAAATATATCCTTAAATTATATGTTTGAAATACTTCCGGGAAAAACACCCTCCGGAACTCTGGGAAAAGATTATGTTTATTACGACGGCAGCGGAACAAATAAAACTTACATTCGGAACACACAGTACAGTCAAGACGGTGTTATTAGTACTGCCCAATTAAACAAATCATACGCTTTAAAAACAATAGACGGAAAAAATAACCTGACCGAACGATCTTTGAGATACAATTCAACCACACTAAAATTGGAGCCGACTCCTGCATATATAGTCAAAGAACACTTTTTGGTATATGACCGTGAACGTTACAATTTAGAATTTGACACATTGGGCGGCAATTCTATCTCCAATATCAGCGGCATCCTTTCGGAACAATCCCTTCAAGACTTTTCAATTCCTGAACCGACACGTTCGGGTCATGAATTTATCGGATGGTATGAAGACGCGGATTACAATATGCCGTTTGATTTGAATAATTCAACCATGCCGAACCGTGATTTGCTGCTGTTCGCGCGTTGGGAGCCGACTGAACTCACGGCAACATTTTATGACAGCAACGGCGGAAAAGAACTGGGTGTCCAGAATGTGGCAAGCGGAAGCGTTGTCAGAGCGCCTGAAAAAGGCGATCCTTATTATCTTGAAAACGGAAAATCCTATGAAAATTTAGGTATTTTTAAAGGATGGTATTATACAAAACCGAGCGGTTTGGTTGTTCCGTTTGATTTTTCCGAACCGGTTCATGAAAACGTTACATTATACGGTTTATACCAGACAAGCGGTTTTACAATCACCTATGATAAAGCGGGCGGCACAGGAGTTGAGCCGACCGATAATGAAAGATATAAATTAAATGTCCTCGCTCAAGTGAAAAATGCTTCTTTGACCAAAGACGGAAAAGTTTTGGCGGGGTGGCAGGAAAAAGATAAAGCCGGCATGATTTATTACCCGAATTCAACCATTAAAATGTACGGCCATGTCAATTTTGAGGCGGTTTATACCGATATCGGCACTTTGACGAATTTGACCTATCATTCCAATTTCGGAGAAACGCCCCAAACGATTAAGGATCCGGTGATTATCGGAAATCAATATTCTCTTCGACATAATCAGACATTTGAGAGAGAAGGATTTATTTTAAAAGGATGGTCAGAAAATCCGGGAGATCTGCAGCCGAGATACGACTGCGGCCAGATATTTACGATTCCTGCCGGTGAAACAACTTTGTATGCGATATGGGCCCATGACGGAACAACATACTACAATGTCACTTACAAAGCAAACGGGGGAACCGGGGCAGACCATGTTGTCTCCGTCATACCGGGAGAAAATACCACAATCATTTCAAACGGAACCGCTCAAATGGGACGGGTTGGTCATGCGTTTAACGGATGGAATACGGAACCGGTCGGAACAGGAACAGATTACGCTGAAGGAACAAAGATAACGCCGACAGCGGATATGACGCTGCATGCCCAATGGACACACGACGGAAGTACCTTTTACAACATCACATACAAACCAAACGGCGGAAACGGCACGGATCATATCGTCTCCGTTATACCGGGAGAGAAACACACAATCGTTTCAAACGCGACCGCCAAAATGAGCAGAATCGGGCATACATTCGACGGGTGGAATACGATAGCAAGAGATGCCGGAGCTAAATATACAGCCGGAGAAGAAATCATACCGCTGTCGGATATGACGTTGTACGCCAAATGGACGCATAACGGGAATACATATTACAACATCACGTACAAAGCAAACGGCGGAACAGGAGCAGACCATGTCGTTTCCGTCATTCCGGGAGATAATCATTCAATCATTTCAAACGCAACCGCTCACATGAGCAGAGCCGGACATGCATTCAGCGGATGGACGGAAAATGCGGACGGAACCGGCACCTCATACACGACGGGAAGTTCCGTCACACCGACGGCAAATATGACACTGTATGCGAAATGGACGCATGACGGGAACACATATTACAACGTCACATACAATGCAAACGGCGGCATCGGACCGGAATATACCGTCAGGGTGATTCCCGGAGAAAAGCATTCGGTCCTTTCCAATGAAAACCTGACGATCAGCAGAATCGGACATGATTTCAGCGGGTGGACGGAAACAAGCGCCGGAACGGATCCTGTATACACGGAAGGTGACGAAGTGACGCCGGCGGGAGATATGATGCTGTACGCCAAATGGACGCATGACGGAAACACCTTTTACAACATCACCTACAAAGCCAACAACGGAACCGGAGCGGATTACACCGTAAAAGTACCTCCGGGAGAAAAACATACCGTTCTTTCAAACGACACGGCAGGTATGGAAAACAGCGGAAATAATTTCGTAAAATGGGCGACGCAGGCAGACGGGACCGGAGAAGATTACATGGCCGGAGAAGAGATGACGCCGACGGATAATATGACGCTGTATGCCATATGGACACCGGACGGAACAACGATTTACAATGTGACCTATAAAGCAAACGGCGGCAGCGGTGCGGACCACATTGTGAAGGTGATTTCCGGAGAAAAACATACGGTTGTGACGAATTACAAAGCGAAAATCGAAAAAGAAGGATTCAATTTCGTGAAGTGGACAACCGGGTCAGACGGAACGGGAACGGTATATCTGCCGGATGCCGAAATCACGGTAACGGCTGATGTGACACTGTATGCAAATTGGGTGCATGACGGAAGTACATACTATACCGTCACTTACAAAACAAACGGCGGAACCGGAGCGGATCATACTGAAAGAGTCACGCCGGGAGAGAAACATTCGGTTGCTTCGGTTCAGGAAACGGGAATGCAGAAACAAGGATTCGATTTCGTGAAATGGACAGCGCAAGCGGACGGTTCGGGAACGGAATATACGCCGGGAACGGAAATAACGCCGACCGCAAATCTGACGCTGTTCGCAAATTGGACGCATGACGGAACAACCTTCTACAATGTGACCTACAAAGCAAACGGCGGAACGGGAGCGGACCATACCGAGAAAGTGATCCCCGGAGAAGTTCATTCGATTCCTACGAATGACGCTGTCGGAATGGCAAAAGTGGGATACGATTTTGTGAAATGGACGACGGAAGCGGACGGTTCGGGAACGGAATTTGTTGCGGGAGCGGAAATCATACCCGCGGCAGACGTTACCTTGTTTGCGAACTGGGATCATGACGGGAACACCTACTACAATGTGACCTATAAAGCGAACGGCGGAACGGGAGCGGATTATACCGTCAAAATAATTCCGGGAGACGACCATGAAATCGCCGACGATCAAACGGCAAAAATGTCAAAGAAAGGATATATTTTGACGGCGTGGACAGAAAATGAAAACGGAGGAGGGGCTTCCTATACACCGGGAGATAAAATAACGCCTGTTTCGGACATGACATTATTCGCCCGCTGGGAATACGACGGAGTCACGTCTTTTGGCATTACTTATGATCCGAATACCGGATCAGGCGGAAAAACGGAACAGGTCAAATCGGGAGAAAAACATACGGTATTAACGAAAGAAGAAGCTGCTGTTATAAAAGCCGGGTATTTATTCAAAGAATGGAACACGCAAGCCGGCGGAACCGGAAAGACTTACGCTCCCGGAACAGAAATAACACCCGAAGCGGACATGACGCTGTTTGCACAGTGGGAAGTGCATCCGGGAAGGTTTACGGTCACCTACGACGTAAACGGCGGAGAAGGAACACCGCCCCAAGACCCGAAACAGTACATGTATGACGAAACCGTGACGGTTCTGTCGAATGAGACGATTTCCAAATCGGGATATAAATTTGAGAACTGGAACACGGAAAAAGACGGAACCGGAAAGGCCTACGGCAGCGGAAACGAGTTTAATATTCAGAACGATACGGCATTATACGCGGTCTGGAAAAGTAACGGTTCGTCCGGCGGCGGGAACGGAACGGGAAACCCTGTTGTCAATAATTCAACGGATGACGATAATATGGGCGGTGTTCCCGGCGGACCGTCCAAAGGAAATCCGGAGCAGAAGCCCGATCCGAAAAAGAATATGTGGGTTGTTTTGTTTATTCCGCTCGCAATCAGCATGTTTGTCTTTTACACGAGAAGAGACATCGACGACAGTAAAATTGAATGAAGTCAGAGATTATTCTGAATTCATTCCTTATTTTTTGATTCATCATTAACGCGTTTCAAATATATTTCTTTTTTATTTTTTGATTTTTGATCCTTCGACCGCTTAAAAATCATTGGCTTTGCGGTTTATTTTCTTATATTTTCAAGAGGAGG
>CAYUQC010000035.1:0-19485 GCA_964446755.1 uncultured Methanosarcinales archaeon | reverse complement strand
CAGGACAGTAATCAGTATAATTATTCGGAACAAGTAACCGTCAAACAACAGGAAGCAATGAACAGGGAAGGATACAAGTTCAAAGAATGGAACACGATTCAGGACGGAACGGGAACGGTATACGCGGAAAACGCGCAGTTCAGAATAAAGGAAAACACGACATTGTACGCACAGTGGGAACCCGAAACCAATAAGTTTACGGTAACTTACAACGCGAATGGAGGGCAGGAGCCCCCGCAGGACAGTAATCAGTATAATTATTCGGAACAAGTAACCGTCAAACAACAGGAAGCAATGAACAGGGAAGGATACAAGTTCAAAGAATGGAACACGATTCAGGACGGAACGGGAACGGTATACGCGGAAAACGCGCAGTTCAGAATAAAGGAAAACACGACATTGTACGCACAGTGGGAACCCGAAACCAATAAGTTTACGGTAACTTACAACGCGAATGGAGGACAGGATCCACCGCTGGACAGTAATCAGTATAATTATTCGCAGCAGGTGACTGTTAAAGAAAAGGGGATTATGCAGAATTCCGACACTCAATTTACAGGCTGGAATACAAATCAGGATGGATCGGGAACAGGATATGCGGAAAACGACAAGTTCAGAATTAAAGAAAATACAACATTATACGCGCAGTGGGCAGACAATCATATTGCAGTGAACAATGAAACGTTCGGTTACATCGGTGACGGAGCTGAACATCCGGATGCCACAGGTGTTAACAAAATGTGGACACTGGATGCTGCATATAAATTGACGGAAGATATTTTGATTGTACCGTCACATAATTTCAAGCCGATAGGAACCGAAAATACTCCCTTCACAGGCAGTTTTGACGGCAGAAATTACGTCATTTCCTATTTGAGGTATGAAGACACAGATGTTGATAACGTCGGACTTTTCGGATATACGGACGGTGCGGAAATTTCAAATACAGGCCTTGAAAATGCCGTAGTGAAAGGAAAAGAAAACGTCGGATCTTTGATCGGTACGGCAAACAATACGATTGTGAAAAACAGCTCTGCGACGAACGGATTGGTAAATGCTGCAAACGCCGATGCCGGCGGATTGATTGGAAATTTCAAATCCGGTGCGATCGGGGACAGTTATTCAACGGTTTCTGTAAATTCAGGTAACTCAAATGCCGGCGGTCTGGTCGGAAATGTTGAGGGCGGAATAATTCAAAGAACTTACGCTTCCGGATCAGTGACAGCCTCAGAAGAAAACACAAAAGGTGGAATTGCAGGTGTTGTGACAGGCGGAACTGTAGAGGACAGTTTTTATGATTCTCAAACAACCGGATGTTCGGATACGGGAAAAGGTGAACCGAAAACAACATACAGTATGCGGAATTTTGAAACATTTAACGTTGCGGGATGGGACATCAGAAAAGCAGAAGATTCGAAAGATACCCTTTGGAAAATACATGACGGAAAATCTTACCCGCATTTCAGCTGGCAGGATATGGGGCAAACAGATCCTGAAAAAGATATCGCGGTGAATAACGCCACTTTCAGGTATCTCGGTGACGGACTCGAACATACGGATGCCGCAGGAAATAACAGGATATGGACATTGGATGCGGATTATACATTGATTGAAGATGCGGAAATAAATTACATTTTCACACCGATCGGAAACGAAAGTAATCCGTTTACCGGAACATTTGACGGACAAAATCACACGGTTTCGGATTTGTCTTATGAAGAGATGACGAGTATAAACGCAGGTCTTTTCGGCGTAACGGATAAAGCTGAAATTTCAAATATAATCCTTGAAAACGCAACAATAAAAGGAAAAGAAAATGTCGGATCCTTGATCGGTACGGCAAATGATACAATTGTGAAAAACAGCACATCTTTGAACGGTTCTGTAACGGCAGACGACAAAAATGCAGGCGGCTTGATCGGAAAACTGAATGCAGGAACGGTAGAGAACAGTTATGCGATTGTAAACGTCTCGGCACCGACGGAAAATGCAGGCGGTCTGACCGGTTTGATGAACGGCGGAACAATTGAAAACACGTTTGCCGCCGGAGAAGTGACAGCCGGGAACAGCAATTCAAAAGGCGGCTTAATCGGTGTAAAGACCGGCGGTGCTGTCCTTTCAAGTTTCTATGACTCCGATACAACAGGTTGTACCGACACAGGAAAAGGAGAAGCGAAAACAACGAAAAATATGAGCCTGCTCGAAACGTTCAAAAACTCGGGCTGGGATATCAGACAGGCTGATGAGTTTGGAAATACTTTGTGGAAAATATATGATGAGCGGTCATACCCGCACTTTAACTGGCAAACAGTTCAGCCGAATCCGTATGAGGGAAGCATTCAGGTAAACAGTTCGATCTTCGGATATATCGGAGACGGACAAATTCATAAAGATGCGGAAGGAAAAGAAAAACTTTGGTCTTTGGATGCGGATTATATTCTGACGGAAAACATAACAATTGAAGATTTGCAGAATTTTGTTCCGATCGGAACAGAGAGTAAACCGTTCACCGGAACATTTGACGGACAAAACCTTACCGTTTCAGATTTGGCGGTGAACAGGGAAAGTGATTCAAATGTCGGATTGTTCGGGTTCACGGACGGAGCCGAAATTGCCAATATCAGAATGGAAAATGTATCGGTCAAAGGTCAGAATAATGCCGGTTCTCTGGTCGGTACGGCAAATGATACGATTGTCCGAAACAGCGCTTCAATGAAGGGAAAAGTTGAAACTTCCGGAAACAATGCCGGCGGCCTCATCGGTTATTTGAAATCGGGAACTGTTACAAACAGTTATGCGATTATAGAAACAGAGGCAGCAGATTATGCTGGCGGTTTGATCGGAAACGCAGACGGTGGATCCGTGCGAAATGTCTATTCTGCCGGTTCGGTTTCTTCAGGAAATGAGAAAGGCGGCCTCATCGGGAAAATGGCAGGCGGAACGGCGGAAAACAGTTTTTATGATGCAAACGAAGCCGGGTGTTCAGATACAGGAAAAGGAGAGCCGAAAACAAATGTACAGATTAAATCTTTTGAAACATTTGAAGAAGCCGGTTGGGATATTCGAAAATCCGATAATTCTAAAGATACCGTTTGGGTGATTCACGACGGCTGGTCTTATCCGATGTTTGGTCTTTCAGAAGCGGAATCACATAAAAAAGATCTGATTCATATTAACGATGCTGAACAGATTGCCTGGATCGGAGACGGACAAAACCACAGAGATGCGGCCGGAGAAGAAAGAATATGGTCCTTGGACGCGAACTACATTTTGATTCAGAATGTAACGGCAGATAACGGATTCAAACCGATCGGAACAGAAAGCGGACCTTTCAGAGGAACAATGGACGGGCAGGGATTCATTATTTCAAGCCTGACTTATGAAAGTGATGTTGAAAGCAATATAGGCTTTTTCGGTGTCACGGACGGTGCAACGATTTCAAACCTCGGGCTGACTGATGTAAATTTCAAAGGAAAAGACAATGTCGCCGGAATTGCCGGATCGGCAGAAGATACACTCATTGCAAATACTTACATCAAAAACAGCATCCTGAAAAGCGAGAATGAAAATGCCGGCGGAATCATCGGTACCGCTGATACGAGTACCGTTAAAACAAGTTATGCGGCAGGAAACATTGAGTCAAAGAATTATGCCGGCGGAATAGCAGGCGGCTTCAATGATTCTCTCGTTCAGAACAGTTACGCCATCGGTAATATTTCAGCAGAAAAATTTGCCGGAGGCATCATCGGGGCAAGTGATAACGGAACAGTCGACACATGTTATGCGGTAAATAATGTGACGGCAACTGTTGAATATGCCGGCGGGATATCGGGATATTCGATTGACGGTGATGTAAAGAATTGCTTTGCATTGAATGAATATGTGAACAGCCCGGTGAACGGAAACCGTATTATCGGCCATGATGCAGGAAGCGGATTTATGTTTGATTTGAGATCCGTTGAAGAAACATATGCCTGGGAAAACATGAAAAATTCAAACGGCGTATTTGACGGTTCTTCGCAGGAAAAATACGGGAAAAACGTTTCCTCAAAAGAAATATGGGGCACCTTCAGCGGTGATTCCGTATGGAACAGTTGGAGCAAAAATATTTGGACTTTGAACAGCCACAAAAACTTCAGCCTTCCTGTGCATAAATGGCTGACAGATTCCCATTCCGCGAATATCTCATACCTTGATCCCGAAAACACGGCAAATGAAACAAAAAACAATTCAAGCGGCACGAAAGGAAATGTATCTGTGAACAATTCGTCAAACGGGACGGAGGTTGTTGGAAACGGAACAAACGAAACAGAGCAGCCGCCACCGAAAACACCCGATGACGGAAAAACAGAATCAATGGGAAAAGCAGTGATTACGTCTGTTTTCTTCATCGGAGTCGCGGTTTGTTTTGCCGGTATTTACCTGTATCTGAGACGGTACAGAAGAGAATGAACAGTTTGAAGAAGAATGAGAAGAGGAAACAAACTTACTTCTCATTTTAATTTTTTGTAACAAATTTATTAATCTAGCAGACGCATATTCTCATCAATACAAAATTGGTGAAAGTATGACTGTTTTTATTCTTCTCAACTGTAAAACTTATGACGAGGGAACCGGCGCAAACGCCGTCAAACTGGCGGAAGCCTGCCGTGATGTCGCCGAAAGCGCTGGCGTTGAAATTGCAATCGCTCCGCAGATTCCCGACATATTCCGTACCGCATCCGTGACGGATGTGCCTGTTTATTCTCAGCATGTTGACGGCGCGGGTCCGGGAAGCCACACAGGCAAAGTGTATGTGAAATCGGTCAAAGAAGCCGGTGCCGTCGGCAGCCTGATTAATCATTCCGAACGCCGTTTAACATTGGCGGATATTGAAAGCGCGGCAGAAGCACTTAAAAAGAACAATATGAAAAGCGTAATCTGTACCAACAATATCGCAACGACGGCGGCGGCAGCTGCCATCGGTCCGGAATATGTTGCAATCGAGCCGCCCGAACTCATCGGATCGGGGATCCCTGTTTCAAAAGCCGACCCCGGAATCGTCACAGGCTCTGTTGAAGCGGTGAAAAAAATCAATCCGAATGTGAAAGTACTTTGCGGTGCCGGTATTTCAAAAGGCGAAGATTTGAAAGCGGCGTTGGAACTTGGATCCGTCGGCGTTTTGCTGGCATCGGGGATCGTGAAAGCCGAAAACCCCGAAGCTGCGCTTTACGATTTGGTTTCACTGATTTAAAGCTTCAAAATACGGGAGGAAAACGCGTGAGAGTATTTTTGATCGGCGGCTTTTTAGGAAGCGGCAAAACGACAACGGTTTTGAAACTGATTGACAAACTGACGGCCGACGGCAAAAAAGTGGCTTTGATTGTCAATGAAGTCGGTGAAATCGGGATTGACGGCGAAACCCTTGAAACGGCGGGCATTCCGTCCAAAGAGCTCACGAACGGCTGCATCTGCTGTTCTCTTGTCATCAACCTCAGAGTAACGGTTTCCGAAATTGCCGACATTTACAATCCCGATATTTTGATTATGGAACCGACCGGTTTGTCTTTTCCGAGCCAGATCCGGGACGAGCTTTTGAACATGAATGTGATGATGTCTTTTGCACCGGTCGTGACGCTTGTTGACGTTTCCCGGTTAACGGCTGAAATGAATCAGATTCCGAAATTCGTGGAGCAGCAGCTGAGGGAAGCTGAAATTATCGGCATCAATAAGATCGATTTGGCGGATGAAGACAAAATCAAAAGCATTGAATCGTTTTTGAAAGAGATGAATCCGGACGCTTACACGATGCGCATGTCAGCGGTTAATAATGATGGTGCAATTGACAAACTTTACGAACTGCTGATGCGCGAAGGGGAAGAAACCGTCAGTATGATTGATGTTTCGGGAAAGGAACCGAAAGCAAAAGTGACGGAAAAACTGAATTCGATTGAGATTTCAAATGTGAGCACTTACTCGGGATTATACAAAGCAACGGGAGAATTGACGGTCAAAAGCGCCGGCAATTTGCTTGAAAATATAATCGGTGCCGTCGGAATGGAAATTTCAAAGGTGAACCGGTCTTTTGTCGGTCATGTTAAAATGGCGGTGAAAGTCGACGACACCCTTGTGAAAGTCAGCCAAACCTCGGGTGCCGATGACAGAAAAATTGAAGCGGAATACATCAACCAGGAAAAAACGGAAAACAACGGCATTTATGAACTGCGTTTTTTGGCGGCGGTCACAAATGTCAAAAAAGAAAAGCTTGAAGAAATTATTGACCAGTCTGTGAGCGTTTTTTTAACGGCGAAAAAATTGGCTTTTGAAAAACAGGTTTTAAAAGACGAATTAAAAAAACCGATTGTCCTTTAATAAACAGGAAATCAAATTCAAAGGAGAATAAAAATGCAGAACCGAATGAAAACACATCAGCTTACCGAAAAAGAAATCAATGATTTGCTGGCCTACTCAATGGTCGGCCGCCTGGCAACCGTCAGCGCCGGCGGGGTCCCGTACGTAATTCCCGTCCATTTCGCTTACGAAAATGAAAAAATCTACATCCACGGCCTGATCAAAGGACAAAAACTGAGCAACATCGCTTCCAATCCGAATGTCTGTTTCGAAGTCGACCATTTCGAAACGTTCATCATGCCTGCCGAAAACTCTCCCTGTGATGTGAATACACAGTATCAAAGCGTCATCATCACCGGAACGGCAAAACTCATCGAAGACGAAAAAGAAAAAACAGACGCCTTGAATTATATCGTTGAAAAATACACGCCGCTTTTGGCCGGAATGGCTTTCGGGAACGCGATCAAAGCAACGGCCGTCATTGAAATAACGGTGAAAGAATGCACCGGCAAATATTACAAAGATGAAGCGGCAAAGCCGCAAGAAATTGTTTTTGAATGAATTTTCAGCCGCTTCGCTGAATTCGGTTTGGATTTCAAAAACAGAATAAGAAAAGGCAACTGCCTTTTCTCTTTTTTAATAAAAAGTTAAAACAAATTACTGGAAGTATTTGTCTCTGGCGGCAACCATTGCTTTAATGTTTGCCGTGGGTGTCATGGGCGCGATACCGCAGCCGGGGGCAAGAACTGCAACTCCTGCGTCAAGCGCGTGGTTGACAGCTTCGGTGACTTTTGCTTCGTCGCCGCTCAAGAGAACGAACGGACTGGAGACATTGCCGATCATGACAGCGCGTCCTTTTGTTTTCTCAACGGCGCCTTTAATGTCTTCGACTTTTTCTTCAACGCTGAGGCCTTTGCAGTGGCAGTCTGCCATGTAATCAAGGATAGAAGTCACATTACCGCAGACGTGGAGAACGACGGGTGCGTTGACTTTGTCGGCGAACTCGGTGATGGTGCCCATGAGTTTGTCATGGAAATCCTGCGGGCTCATCAAGTCGGGAGAAGAAACGGGGTCAGCGATACAGATAACGTCTGCGCCGGCTTCAACCATCAAGTTTGCGTATTCGATTGCCGCTTCGTTTGCAAAAGCGTTTGCTTGGGCGAGTGCGTCGGGGTTCTTGATAGACCATTTCATATAAGATTTAACGCTGACAAGGTCAGAAGCGAGTGTGATCGGGCCTTCCATACCGCCGATAATCGGAACGTCGGGGCCGACTCTTGCGCGGATGTCTTTGATGGCTTCAATAACAGCAGGGATTCTGCCTGTGGATTTTAAGTCCGGCTTGGTTGCTGTGTCGAGCATTTCGGGTTTCTCGTACGGGTGAGCGGTAACAGAGGGTTGTCTGTTCTTTGTACCCATGTTGATTTCACAGCCCATTGCTTCTGCGAGAACAGTCAGACAGTATGGAACACGGACAGCCTCAAGGCCTGCAATTTCGTGTGCAGCAATTGCGAGGTCTGCCATCATCTTGGCATCGGATTGGGATTCCGGCCACGGGGCGTTGACAGCGTCCATCAATTCAACGGTGCCGGTCTGTGTCACGGAGACACAGGGTGTCTTTTCAACAGCTTCGCCATTTAAGGCCTTAAGTAAGTTCTCTTTGAGTGTCATGATTTTCAATCCTTCAAAAATTGTCAATTACCCTATAACTTTTAGATTATTAATTGTTACGGACGGGTAATGTAAATTCGCATCCCAAATAGAAAATGATAATGCGGTTATAAAGATTTTGTCATGATTTGTTTTCGGGGATAAGCCGAAACCGAGAAAAATATATGACATCAGCGACTGTATAATATCAAAAATAAAAACGGATTGGCAAAACCGCAGGTGTGTGAGAAAATCAACAACAATCTCCGTTCCGTTATTATTTTAGTTTCCGTTGCGGCCGGTATTCTGATCGGACAGATTGACCGGATCAGCGATTACGCGGCTTACCTGATCGAGCCGTTTTTAATGATTATGCTTTTCGGTGTTTTTCTTCAGGTCGATTTGTCGGGACTTAAAAATTCATTTAAAAACATCCGTTTCGCATCGCTGACGGTTTTAATCAATTTTATATGGACGCCGCTTTTCGCCTGGTTTTTGGCTTCTGTTTTTCTGCGCGGCGAGCCTGATCTTCAAATCGGCTTCCTCATGCTGATGGTAACTCCGTGCACGGATTGGTACCTGCTTTTTACAGGCATGGCCAAAGGAAACGTCAGCCTCGGCGCAGCTCAGCTCCCGCTCAACTTGATCCTGCAGATCGTTCTGCTTCCGGTTTACCTGCTGATCTTTGCCGGCAGCGTCGTTGATATTGAAGCGCTGACGCTCCTCAAAAGCATCATCGTCGTTCTGCTGATTCCGTTTGTTTTTGCAAATCTTTTCAGATTTATCTGCGTCAGAAAATACGGTGAAAAAAGACTGGAAGAAAAAATTTTAGTTCACAACGACAACATGCAGTTCATCTTTTTGAATTTGGCAATCACCGCCATGTTTGCATCTCAAGGCCGCCTTTTGCTCCAAAACCCCGAACTGCTTCTGATCATGCTCGTTCCGGTCATTCTCTTTTTCGCCGTCAACTTCATCGGTGTCCAAATCATCGGAAGAACACTCGGGATGTCTTATGAAAATACGACGGCTTTAAACCTGACGACACTGGCAAGAAACTCACCGCTTTCACTCGCGATCGCCGTTTCGGCTTTCCCGGATCACCCGATGATTGCATTGGTTCTTGTGATCGGTCCGCTGATTGAACTGCCGATTCTGACAATTATCGCACATGTTCTGCTGTGGATCCGGCCGAGATACAAAACACTCGGGAAAAAGGAAAAACTGCCGAATAAATCAGGCAGCAGCCGCTAATTTTTCTCGTTTCAGATTTTCTTCGTTCTCCATCATCGTTAATTTCTTCAGCTCGCGGTAAATGAAAATGAAAGCGATAACCGCCGAAACACCGTCGGCAATCGGGCCGGCATACAAAATACCGTCGATACCGAAGTAAATCGGGAGAATAATAAGCAGCGGAATCAACAGGATTACCTGGCGGATCATAGCAAGGAAAATACCTTTATACGACTTTCCGATGGCTGTGAAAAGGATGGACGAAGCCGGCTGGATGCCGACAACAATCATCATCAGAAGGAAAATCCGGCAAAAGCGGACGGCGAATTCGAAATAGAGTTCGCTCCCGTCACCGAAAATCTTAATGATTTGAAGCGGAAACAGTTGGAAACACAGGAATGAAACAACCGAGATAGCTAATGAAATCCCGACGACGAGTTTGAAAACTTCTTTGACGCGCCCGTAATTTTTCGCCCCGTAATTGTATCCCGCAATCGGCTGTCCGCCCTGTGCGATACCGATAATGATTGAAATGAAAATCATACTGACTTTTGAAATTACACCGGCAACGGCAAGCGGAATCTCACTGCCGTAAACGGACAGTCCGCCGTAATATGTGGCCGTGTTGTTGAGAAGAATCTGAACAACCATCATCGCAAGCTGGTTTAAGCAGCTTGAAGCACCGAGATAAAGAATCGGCTTAACGATCCCCCATTTTAAAAAGAAGTCGTTCTTGCCGATTGAAATCGATCTCATTTTAAAGAAATAAACGGCTGCCATCAGGCAGGAAACGATTTGACTGATCACGGTTGCCCAGGCGGCGCCGGCGATGCCCATATCAAAGCCGAAAATAAAAACAGCGTCCAAAATGACGTTTAAAACGGCACCTGTCAAAAGACAATACATGGAATATTTCGGGCTGCCGTCGGCGCGGATCATATTGCTGGCACCCGTTGAGAAAATCAGGAACAAAATGCCGTAAGATGTAATGGAGATATATTCAAGCGCAAGCGGATAAACTGCATCGGTAGCCCCGAATATGCGGACAAGCGGATCCAAAAACAGATGAATGCCGAAAAGCATGACCAAACCGGATGCCGTTAACAGGAAGAGCGCGTTTCCGACAACCTTTTTCGCGCGTTCCCGGTTTCCCGAGCCGAGATAAAGATTAAAATTCGACGCCCCGCCGACACCGAACAAAAGTCCGAGCGCCGTTGCAATCGTCACGAGCGGAAAAGCCACATTCGTTGCCGCGTTTCCGAGCATACCGACGCTTTGGCCGATAAAGATCTGGTCAACAATATTGTAAAGAGCGCCGACAAGCATCGCAATAACACTGGGAACGGCAAATTTATACAATAATTTTTTAACGTCTTCCGTTCCGAGGATATTTCCCTGCGTTTGTGATTTCATCTCGCTCATAACTGTCACCAAAGGTCAATCATTTGTTTTATAAAAGAAAAAAGATCAGTACCGATCAAAGAAAAAACAAAATAAACAGGACAAACAAAATCAAAGTCGTATATATAACCGACTGATAGAAATGAGAAAGAAAATGCCTGTGCAGGCAATTATTTTTATCGATTCCTGATTTTCTTCTCTCATTAAGCGCATATGTTACAACGGCCGGAAAGCAAATGAACCGTATCAGAAGAGAGATTTTAGCAGCAGAGTCTTTCATTCATAACCCACCTCAGGCGGCCCCATAATTTCGAAGAATTACCCTGCATATTGCTGCCGTTTGTGCTGTTTGTAACCGCTGCATTACCCGTTCCGGAACCGCCTTCAGAAATCGTTTGAAAAAAGAGAATAACGGCAAAAGAAGAAAATCCGTTTAAATCCGTTTACTTTTTTCGGGATTGATAAATTTCACGAAATCCGGAATCTTATCGGCTTGAATGTCATATCGTGATGTTCCGACACCCACAAATGACATTTTCATTTCATAAGGGGTGTCTGTGCCGACCTGAAGTCCTTTTTCCGTATGGGAGATACTGATTTGATTGTCTTTCAATCCCGTTTTCATCATATTCGACAGAACAGAATCATTTCCGATCTGAAGCGCTTTTTCATGCGCGTTTTGATAAGAAGTAAAAGTTTCGCTTCGACCGCCATGGAAAAGGAGAAACTCTGTCCTTTGTAAGCCGTCCTCATCGCGGATATTCTTTTTAATCAGAACATCCGTCCGGTAAATACCATTTCCGACCAGTGCGCCGACTGCGTTTCCGACATCCGAAAATTCAGGTGTGAGGATTTCTGCCTGAATGAGTTCACCGATTTCACCGGCATAAGCCGCTGACGGCCCGCCGATCAAAACAACCGGTACCGAAACGGCAAACTTTGTATGATATTTTCCGGAAAGCACTTTTTCAACATCCCGTTTCAGAATACCCGGAACCAAATATTCAATCAGGCTGGCGGCCATGTTCTGAGCGACTTGTTTTTTGGTATGGCGGGCCAGTTCCTCGGCGTTTTTATAAGTCAGACGTTCAGTTTTTTGAGCGCCGAGCAGAGAAGCTTCGGTATTCCATTCGGTATATTCGCCTAAAATGTGAAGCGCATCCGTTGGTGTAAAACCGATCGGCTGAATCAGCCTTTTTTTCACAAGAGATTCCAAAACCGAAGACATCGGCATTTTTTTACCGAGACGATCAAACATATCCGTCCAAGAGACAGGAAAATCCGGGTCAATCACCTCGTAAACCATCTCTTCGAGCGTGGTCATTTCAATCGGCGGAAACTCCGTTTTCACATAAAAAACGGAAGGAAGAATAAACTGAGAGATATATTTCCGAGGCGGAAGTTTGGTTTCCCGAAGTTTTTCCAAGAATCCGGGATACAAAACAGCGGCCCGGCAAAGCGGCATGACACGGAGCGGGCCGAGATGGATCTTACGGTTGGCGTCGTCGGTTGCATAAACGTGACTGTCACCACCTGTTGCAACCGTTTCCATCCGGATCGCTTTTACGCGTGTCGACCACCCGCCGACGACAGCGCCAGAATCGTCCATTTCCGGCAGCCCGTCCTGAACCAAAGCAACATCCGTGCTGGTGCCGCCGATATCGATCATCGCGCATGTTTTTAAACCGGAAAGGTAGGCAGCTCCCATCAAACTGGCAGCGGGACCGGAGAAAATCGTTTCAATCGGTTTTTCGAGAGCCTCTTCGATACTGACGGCGGACCCGTCACATTTAAGCATCAGAAGCGTTGCGTTCATACCGATATTTTCCATTTCGGCAACGATAGATTTTGTAAAATTATAAGTGATCGGAATAAGTTGGGCATTCAAAAAAGCCGTCACAGCCCGCTCATACGCGCCCAGATCTTGGGACAGTTCGTGACCGCAGACAACCGGAAGACCTGTCAGTTTTAAAATTTCTTCTTTGACACGAAGTTCATGATCGGCGTTTCGGACACTGAAAAGGGAGGAAACCGCAAAAGCGGAAACACGGTCTTTGACGCAAAGCGCGAATTCTTTAACGGCTTCAATATCCAGCGGTTTTAATTCTTCACCGTTGCTGTCGTGTCCGCCGCTGACGACACAATACATCTGTGCCGGCAGAACATCGGGAATATTGTACTCACCGGCCATGATCAAGCCGACAGGAAAACCTTTGTTTTCCAGAATCGTGTTCGTTGAAAGTGTTGTCGACAGTGAAACCACATTTACGTCTTTGAGTTTTGCCGCGTCCAGCATACCGATTGAGCTTTTGATTCCCCCGACAGGGTCGGGATAAGTTGTCAGCGCTTTACCGGCTTCAACAACGGCACCGTCTTCCTCGCGGATGAGAACGGCATCCGTATACGTTCCGCCTGCATCGATTCCTAAACTGTAAGCCATATTTAAACACACCGTTATTGTTTTTACAAAATAAAAAATATTTTCAATAAAAGAAATGGGTTTCATTTGTATTTAATTTTTTACAAAAAACATCATGAAAAGAAAAAATAAGGGGAACGGAAAATGTTCCCGTAAGCAGGACCGGGCCCGATCAGCACGGAAGCTTGTATCCGCATTCATTCAGGACAATAGACATAGCCGTATAGAATGCAACAAGCCCCAGAATCAAAGCCAGAATACCTGCAACAGTGGCGACAACAGCGATTCCCGTGAAATAAAAAACCGCAGTGACGATAAAAACAAGCGTCAAAAGCGCGAAAACGGCAATCAGGAATTTTGCCTTCAGTTTAATGACGCCGAACAGCATCGACCCGGACAGAAGCGCCCAAATCAGAAGATATATGCCGATGCTTGTTGCACTGGCAGGATCAGATCCGCAAGGCGCAATTAAAATATAAGCGAAACTGATCCAAAACATGCCGAAGGCACAGAAGGCTACCGTTTCAAAAGTGTTTCCTTTCTTAAAGGCCATTAAACCCGCACAGAATTGAGCGATGCCGCCGACGAAAATCGACATGGAAATCAATGCAAGCGCATCTGAAAAGAGTCCCAGGTCGAAAAAAGCCAGCATGATGGTTGTCATACTGAAACCGGTCAAACCGAGCGCACCCGGCGTTGCCCATGTATCACATATCTTAACCGTTTGTTCAGAGTCAGACATTTATTAAATCCTCCAAAAGTTTCTAAACAATTTACCATATTTTGAGCGTATAGACTCACTGAATCGTTTGCCTGTACGGACACACACACCAAAAAAAGCATCCGAATAACGAAATCAAAACACACATCGATTTCATAATTACTGCATATTTTCGGTGATATCATCACGGGTATCCGCTTTTATAAACTTTTCATTATAATAAATCAAAAGTGAAGATGTCTTGTGTCTGGGATTCAATATAAAAACGAATAGAGACGACTATAGAATAGAGTTCGTCAAATAGCAGTTCATTTTAAAACTTTTGAAGAAAATTTCGACGATTGCCTTATGAAAAAAACAAAGCTTTTGAAAAAAAATAAAAAGACAGGAAAATAACAAACGGATAATGAATTTAAAAACGATGGAAGAAGACCTCTTCAAACCATCAGATCCAAAAGGTCTGTCATTCCTTTTTCAGAAACGATGTCAAGAACGGTTTTACCGTTATTATTCGCAACCTCAAAACCGGCGCCTTTTTTAACCAAATATCGTCCTTGTTTTTCATTTCCCGCCAAAACCGCATAATGAAGCGCCGTATTCCCGAACCTGTCCTGACGGTTTAATTCGGCGCCGCTTTCAACCAAAAGTTTAAGCGATTCCTGATGCATATTTTCTGCCGCCGCCATCAAAGGCGTGTAACCGTTATGATTTGACGCTTCAACATCTGCCCCTTTTTCAATAAATACCGCCGCATATCCGCCTTGGTCAAAACGGGTCGTACTCAATGCATGCAGCAGCGGTGTTGTTCCGTCCTCATCCGGTTCATCAAACCCGGCCGGAAGCATTTGGATGATTTCGTTCTTTCGCTGCCGGACCGCTTCTTCCCCCGGTATACCCGAAAAATATTGTTTGCAGAAATGCTGACTCGGTGCGTCAACGGCATAAAAATAAGCCGATCGGCCTTTGTAATCTTTTAAAAGAACATCAGCGCCCTGCTTCAGAAGCAACCCTGCAAATACAGAACTTCCGTTCCAAGCCGCTAAATCTAATGCGGAAACGCCGTCAAACTGGACCGCATGAGACATGCCGGAATTCGGTTTTGTTCCGAGCGCGTTGACATCAACGCCTTTTTCAAGCATAGCCCGGACAGATTGTTCCCGATTATGGAGAACAGCCTGATGAAGCGGCGGTGCACCGAACGGATCGGGCACGAATAATGTGCTTAAATCATAATTCCGAATCAAATGAACGGCAAAGGGTTCCGACGTTTTGTCAAACATGGAAATTTCCCGCGACATGAGTAAATGAAGAACATTGCTGCCGTTCCGGTTTGTTGAATCAAAAGCCGCGCCTTCCGAAACAAGCGCATCAAAAATATCCGGATTATAACAGTAATTATCAACGCATTGAAAAGCCGAATTTCCTTTTCCCGGCCACTTAACTGAAAAATCAAAATGATGCTTCTTCAGAAGATTAATGATTCCGATTTCATCTCCCCGAAAAAGACCGGTAACCATTACATCCAGCAGAATTTCCATGTCATCGTCGTCATCAAAATCCAGTTTTTCAAGAATACGGTCGGCGGCTTCCAAGCCTTCTTTCTTCTGGTCTCTGAAAAAATATCCTTTTAATTCGGACAGATCTTTGATCATTTGCTGCGGCATAAGCTGCAAAAATGTGAAAAAACAATTTAAAGATATGGGGAAAAATAAAAAAGAAAAAGAAGAGAAATAACTCCTCTTTTTACATCGGCAGTTTATAGCCGACTTCATTCAGCACAATCGCCATTGCCGTGTAGAATGCGGCAGCGCCTAAAAGGAAAGCGCAGAATCCGGCAACGATTCCGACAACCGGAATCAACACGAAATGGAAAGCGGCAGTCATGAAGAATGTCAGAACCAATAAGGTAAAGACAACGATCAAGGCTTTAACGCCCATTTTCAATGTTCCGAGCAAAAGACCGAGACCGAAAATACCCCACAGTGCGAGGTAAAGGCCGAGACCGAAGTCTCCTGCGGCTGCGGCACCGAACGGTGCGATTAAGATGTAGGCAAAGCTGAGCCAAAAGACACCGAACCCCGTGAAAGCAACTGTTTCAAAGGTATTGCCTTTTTTCCAGGCCAGCATGCCGGCCAAAAGCTGAGCCAGACCGCCGACAAAAATTGCCATCGCAATCACCGTCAGATTCTCGGGAACCAAACCCATGTTATGAAAACTGAGCGTTAATGTTGCCAAAGAAAAACCGGTCAAACCGAGTGCGCCCGGATTGCCGGTCGTATCGGCGATTTTAATAACTTGTTCACTCATCGTAAATTCCTCCAAATTATTCGACGGACAGAGCCGCCTGTTTTTAATCATATAACCAAAGTACGTTTTTACCGATGTAATAACGATTTACAATTACAACTGCCTGCCCTGTCCGGCAGACACTTACGCCGAAAAGAAAAGAAGGATTTAAAAGTCTTTCACTCAAAAATTTTTTTAAAAAAAGGCATCGGTAGAGAATATCATTTTGAAAACAAAGAACGGCTGATTGACGTTTCTAAAAACGCTGATTGACGTAAAAGGAAAACAGAAGAGATTATAATTATCGACAATTACAAACAGTTGAAAATAAGATTTTCAAAATAATCAAAAAACAGAATAAACCGAGAAAAAAGAAAGAAGGAAAAAGAATGGGGGGAGAAAAAAAGAAAAATAATGGATGAACAACGTTTTTTAAAATTTTGTTTTGATGATATTTCATCGGAGAGGTTTAAAGATTGCAAATGGTTGGGTGATATTGAGAGGTTGGTAGTGATTTATTAATCAGATTCCGAAAAAAAGAAAACAGCAGGAATAAATCCTGCCGAATCTGTTTTATCAGAAGTTTTAAAGGACGTAGTTCTCTGTTTTGAAAACCGGAACTTCTGCCTTGTATTTTGTCATGCACTGGTCGACGAATTTTGCTTTTTCGGTCGGGAGTGCTGCCAAATCTTTCTTGATTGCATTGAGTGCGTTGATTTCGAATTTGGTGAGGGAGAGCTTACCGCCCTTGATACCTTCATCGAGAATCTTACAGCATTCTTCTGCCGCTGCCTTTGAACGGAGGTATGTGTCGTTTCCGTTCTTTGCGATGGCTTCACCGACACGGTATGCGTTGTCGTAGGCGAGAACATAACCCTGGGGGTCTCTGTACTTGTCGGAGAGTGTGAAGAGGTCGCGGAGTAATTTCTCGTTGCCTGTCTTCAGAGCCGTGTTCATCAAAGAGCAATCATAGGCAAGGGTTTCGACCCAAACCTGAACGGTTGTGCCGCCGAATTCGCCGTGGTATTCAACGGATTCGTTGGACCACATGTCACAAACCTGCATGGTCAAGTTACCCATGACGTCGGAGTGAGCACAGGTTGAAGATTTACCTTCTTGTGTGATCGGAACACCGGCGATGGCTTTAACAATCGTGTTTTCGTAACCGCAGTCCTTACCCGGACCGGTTGCGCCGGACTCATACGCTGCAAGAGTTCTTGCGGCTGAAATACAGCGGGCGACGATGGCCGTGGTGTGGGCGAGGTTCTTGTCTAAGAGACCGCCGGCAATAAACATGGCCGTATTTGCCTGTGCACAGTCTGTGTCACCGGCTGCGACTCTGCCTGTTTTCTTGGCGATGCCTGCGATGTTCTGCCACACGAATTCCATGTCGCTTGTACCGAGGACACCGATACCGAACAGGACACCAGCAATGTCATCACGGATGATGGCATAGTCGAAAACTTCTTTGCCGCCCATTGATTCAATGGACAGGAGGTCAGCACCCTGAACGGCACATTTCTCGAATGCTTCGAGCATAACATCGTTCTTCTTGCCGCGGAGGGCGAGGAAGTCTCTGTCTTCGCGGATGTCACCGATGGTGTGTCTGAGAGCACATTTCACACCGTATTCTTCATGGTATTCTTCCATGATGGTTTTCTGTGCGTGCGCAACAGCTGCACCCCAGTCGGGGTTGTTGGACATCTGCTGAACGTGTTCTGTTTCTAAAACGACTGCCGGGGCACCAATTTGAACAATTCTTGCCATGGCGTCTTTTGTGATTCTTTCGTATTCTTTAATGAGTGCTTCTTTGGAAACACCGGCTTGAGGTCTCGGAGCATAGTTTAATTCCGGAATTGTATAGCCTGCACCGATTTCAAGACCTAAACCTGCCTTAACCGGGTGTTTTGCTTTACCGAAGACCATTTCGTCTGCATTTGCGTATGCCATCTTTGTGTATCTGTTAACTGCCATTTTGCTGCCTCCTTAGTGGGTGTGGAATTCGTTTCTCATCTTTCCGATGTCTGCGCCGTTCTTCAGAATGTAGTTGCCGAACTTTGCGGCTTCTGCGGCTTCCTCACCGTAAACACCGAGGCTGTAGCTTTCGACGAATTCTTGGTTAACAGCACCGCCGCCGCATGCGAACGGAATTTTTAAGCCTTTTTCAACCAATTTGTCGTTCACTTCTTTGAAAGCATACATTGTTGTTGTCATCAAAGCTGTACCGGTAATCATGAGCGGTTTGACTTCTGCTGCTTTTGCAACAACTTCGTCAACCGGAACATCACGGCCGAGGTCAACGACTTCGAACCCGTCTGCTCTTAAAAGAGCCGCAACGATGTTCTTACCGATATCGTGAACGTCACCCTCCGCGACATGGCAGAGGACAGTTCCTTTTGCTTTCGGAATTTCTTTTGTCTTGGATTTGCAGTAGTCGATACCTTCGAGCATAGCGTCTGCGGACATCATGACATTGGGAAGGAAAATGATACCCTGATCATAGAGTGCAGAAACGACGGCCATTCCCGGAAGAAGCGCATCGTCAATAAGTTTAATCGGGTCTTTGCCTGCATCTAAAAGTGCGTCGAGTGCGTCGATAACGTCGTCTTCTTCGCCTTCATAGATAGCAACCGCCACTGCTTTTAAGAGCGCGTCTTTCGGATAGAGCTGCTCTGCTGCTTCGTCGGGGGTCATGGTTTTTTCCATGGCCACGTTATATCTGACAAGAATTGTTGCAATATCTTCTTTTTTAAAGTCTAACATATTAAATTCTCCGTTTCGATCTGTATTAACAGGAGAGCGGGGAGAACAACCACACATTCTTAAACCGGTCCTCAAGGTTTACACACACGTTTTAAGGTTTTTCAACACACACACACGAAAATCCCTTGTTTAAACCGACACTTCTTCTTCACACAATGCATATTTTACACACGCATTTTTTCAATACACACACTTGTATTATTTTTGTTTGAGGACCAAAATAGTTCTGAAGATTCAAAGCCCGAAATCCGGCTTTTTTACCCAAAGAAACGCCTTGGTTGTAATTTTTTCCGTATTCTCCTCAGTCACGAACCATACATGCAAGAACACAAAAACGATTGTGCTATTGCAATATTCTATTTGGCGGATTGGAGTATATACATTAACCGCACCAATTTTTTTCGAAGCGATTCTTTGATGTTTTTAGAAAAAAGTAAAATCTAAAACAAATTAATTTAAGTCGCGTTTTTCTGTTTTTGATTTTATTTATAAAACATCCACGGAAAAAATTGTTTTTTTCGAAAATAAACGGAAATATCATCAAAATTTTTGATATTTTGAACAGCTAAAAGAAACTTAGAAAACAATTTTTTAACGTATGATAAATTATAAAAATATATAGATATACACAAAAAAATAACTGAAAAAGAGAATCGGAGTAACCCGAGGGTTAGCTTTTTAT
>CAYUQC010000034.1:0-19550 GCA_964446755.1 uncultured Methanosarcinales archaeon | reverse complement strand
GTCATTCTGCTGGCTCTATTATATATCGGGGGCATGTTCCGAAACGGATTGATCGCCGCTCTCCCGATCGGATTGGCGGTCACTGCTTTTACGGCTTTTATGTTTGACATCCTGCTCGGCACGCGTCCGAGAATCGTAGAAAAAAAAACAGGCATGACACTGCTTTATAATCTTCATGCCGTGATTGCGATCGTCGGCATTCTCGCCGCTGCATACCATATTTATTCAATGTATGACTGGGGCGACCCGATCACAACAATTCCGTTTGCTACCGGAATGACGGCATTCGTACTCTTTTTGGCTGCGGTTTTAACCGGAATCTTTGTCCTCTCGACAACGTTTGTCAAATATTCGGCGTATTTCACCAAATTAAAAGAAACAAAATTCAACCGCGAAACCGGTCTTTTAATTCATAAAGTCATGCTCATTGCCTTCATTTTGATTTACCTGCACGTCGCATATTTCGGATTTTTCAAAAATAATGTTCCGTTTGCAGTTGTTTTCACGATTTATTTCGCAGGAACGCTTTTGATTTATTATGTCCACAAACTGAGAATTCTCAAATCACCGAAATATGAATTGACAGCAGTTGAGAATTTAACGGGAGACGTCTACCGGATTGAAATGGTTCCCCTCAACGGCGAACTTCTTTCATACCGCCCGGGCGGTTTTGCCTTCCTCCGGCTGACAAAATCAGATCTTCCGTACGAAGCACACCCGTTCTCATTCACATCCTCCCCGCTGGATCAAAAAAGCGTATCAATGATGATTAAAGAGTCCGGCGATTTTACGGACAGGATTTCAAAATTGAAGGTCGGTGATATCGCGACTTTGGAAGGGCCTTACGGAAATCTGTTTTCCGAAGAACTGGAAAAAAAGAGTTCTCCGATTGTTATGCTGGCCGGCGGCATCGGCATCACACCGATGATCGGCATCATCCACTACCTGCTGGAAAAAGGTTCGGACAGGGATCTGATTCTGTTCTGGAGCGCGTCGGTGCAGACCGATATTTTTCACGAAGAATATTACAAAGGATTAGACAGCAAACATTCAAATTTCAATTTGAAAATCCTGCTCTCCAAAGAAGAAAAAGACGGGTATCTTTACGGCCGCATTTCCCACAAACAATTTGAAAAGACGGAAATGACGCATTACTACCAGACCGCCGATTTCCTTGTCTGCGGCCCGCCGAAAATGCTCGGCTCAATGACGGAAATGCTCAAAGAACAAAAAGTGGACGCTTCACGGATCCACGTGGAAGAATTCGCGTTCTGACACAAACCAAAAAAAAGCGGACAGCTTCGAGCTGCCCGCCTTGTTTTTAAAAGAAATTATTCTTTATCGTCCAAGTCTAATTCGATATACTGCATACCGGATTTCTTTTTTGTTGTTTCGGATTCGGAAGGGGCAGGCGCAGACCTTTCCTGCGGCGGCTGCCATTTTGTTTCCTGTGTTTTTTCTTTCTCCATAACGGAATCGAAGTAAGCGTATTTGGAATTGTTGACTTTCGGTTCGTCTTTCGCCGTCGGTTTGGACACAGCGGGTTCGGGCTTTTCGTCTTTGGTTTCGAAAATCTGGACGCCCTCGTCATCTGCCGGATCGCGGGTCGATTCTTTTCTCTCGCGGAAAGCATAAACCGGTTCGGCCGAAGCATCGGACGGTTTTTCCTCCTTGACTTCCTTCGGTTTGTCAGAGATGTATCCGGATTGCGTTTCTTCATCAAAGGAATAGGCGCGTGCTTCAAAGAGTTCCAAGTCTTCGTCATTCCAGTCGTTTTCGGACGGTTCGGCCGGCGGCGCAGTGACCGCCGGAGCGGCTGCAACAACCGGTTCGGCGGCAGGTTTCACGGGCTCTGCAACGGCTTTCTTTTCTTCCGTCGGCGGCTTCCATTCGATGACTTCTTCCTGATTGACTTTGTTTTCGTCAACAACAATAACCGGCCCGTTTACAACTTTTTGAGCAGGTTTCGCAGCCGGCGCTGTTTTTAAAGATTCGACGGCGCTGTCATAATCTTCGTCAGAATCGAATTCGTCCGTAAAGCTTGCAGGAGCGGTTTCTTCGGCGCGTCTGAGCTTCCTGCCGGTCTTTTCTTTAGGCTTCTTCGGCTCTTTGGGAGCTTTGACTTTCTTTTCCTTAACGATACCGTTGTCCTGGTTGTATTTGCGTTTGCCGACCAATAAAGCAACGACGGCAACAATAATAACGAGCAATACGAACACAATCGGATAAACATAAATCGGTAAATCAGCGAGTGTATCTAAGAGTGCCATGACAAAAAAAGAGGTTTTGCTGGTATAAAAGCAATTCTAAAGGTTCCTAACGGTTCCGGAGAGGACTCAATAATAAGAAAAACAATTCCGTGAACAAAAATAATAAAAAAGATGGGCCCGCTGAGATTCGAACTCAGGACCTCCGCCATGTGAGGGCGACGTCATAACCGTCTAGACCACGAGCCCATGTAAGTTATTGCTGTATTGGTTGTTTTTGCTTTTATACATTTCCGCCGGAAACGAAAATATGAAAGGATATAATTCAGATTCATGGGCCCGCTGAGATTCGAACTCAGGACCTCCGCCGTGTAAAGGCGGTGTCATGACCATCTAGACCACGAGCCCAACTTCGAAAAAAACGGAAACTTCCTATAAATAAGTTTCTTTTAAAACCGAATCCGGTATAACAGCATTTATATGTTTTAGTTCTCTTAATACGTATTTATGCCTCACCGTGAGCGCGAAGACGCAGAAGCCGAATACGTTGAGCAATATTTGGGAGAATATGCCAGCGTGACCTCAATCGTCAAAGAGGCGTTGCCTTTTGAGCTCGTTGCCGTTGTCGGCGGTGTGATTTCGGGCATTATTTTATCGGGCATGACAAACGAGCTGGAACTCATTCCGGGGCTCATCGTGATTATTCCCGGCGTCATGGGACTGCGCGGCAACATTTCATCCACCCTCGGATCCCGTTTGGGAAGCGCGATTCACATGGGTCTGATTACTAAAATCGATTATAAAAACCGCGAGTTGACCAACAACATTATCGGGTCAATGCTTTTGACGATCATTATTTCTATTTTTCTTGGATTTCTCGGCCATTACGTTTCTGTTCTGCTCGGATTCGGCAGTGCCGGCCTTTTGAAGCTGATATTGATTTCACTGCTCTCGGGATTTTTCTCCGGTTTGATTCTTTCATTCATTTCCGTTTATCTCTCTGTCGGGGCTTTCAAATTCGGATTTGATCCCGACAACGTCGTCACGCCTTCTATTGCAACAATCGGCGATATCATCTCTGTCGCGATGATTTTCGTATTCGCCAGGCTGGTGCTGATGATATGAGTTATTATACCGTTAAAGGATTGGTCAAAGGCGGCCTTCCGATTTTAATCGTTACCTGCTTTATGGCAATCATCGTCGGCCTGCTTCTCGGGTATCAGGAAGACATCCTGATTGAATATCCGACGCTTCTGATTCTGATGCCCGTTCTGCTCAAAATCGGCGGCGACACGGGAAGTATGCTCGGCTCCCGCCTCTCTTCGGCATTCCACCTCGGTTTAAGCCAGAGAATCCTCAATAACCCTGTTGTCCGAAACAGTGTGGTTGCTGCAATTATCGTGGCTGTCGTCTCTTCCCTGTTTGTCAGTGTCATTGTTTACATAATCAATCTTATCCTCGGATATGGCACGTCGGCGGTTCTGATTTTCGGTGTCAGCTTTATTGTTGTGGTTTTGGACATCATCATTGTTTACACGGTTGCCGTCGGCTTTTCGGCGCTCTCCCATAAAATCGGGATCGATCCGGACGATGTCGTGATTCCCATCGTCGCCAGCATGGGCGACTTGGTCGGCGTCATCGGTATTATGATTGCAATCATTGCTTTCGGCTTGGTTGTGATTTAATCAAAAATAATCAGACTGATTTATAATCAAATTCAAAAAATACATAAAAAAGATATTAATTGCCGTCTCGAAACGGCAGCTTTAGGAAAAATCAAAAAAAGGATGTTTGGGACTGTATGGCTAAAAACCGATACCAATATAAACCGCGCAATTTGAAGGAATTGCTCGTTGAAATGAAAGATACGTCGGAACTGATGGTTGATTTGGCTTACTCGGCAATGATTTACGATGACGAGGACATCGCCGAAGAAGTGATGCATTTGGAAGAAAACATGGATATGCTTGACTACCAAATCAAGATGGGCGCCATTTTAAGCACGCGCCGCATTGAAGAAGCCGAACAGCTTCTCGGTGTCCTGGAAGTTGCCGCAGCATCCGAATATATCGCCAATGCCGCTATGGAAATTTCAAAATGCGTTTTAATGGACATTTCCATTCCGGACAGATTAAAAGTCGCGCTCAGAAATGCGAATGAAACGATTGTTAAAGTCCGCTTGAACGAAGAATCCGAAATGGTCGGGCAAACGCTCGGTGATTTGGAACTGGATGTGGAAAGCGGCATGTGGATCATCGCTATGCGCCGCAATTCCGAATGGATTTACGCTCCGAACAGTGAAACGCGTCTCCGCCCGAATGACGTGCTCATCGCCCGCGGCCATGATGAGGGTGTCCCGATTTTCTTCAAAAAAGCCACCAACAAAATTTACACGCCGAGAAAAGTCATCGATTACAATGATCCGGCCGAGTTTGACCGCTCCATTGACATCATCGTTGAAATGAAAAATATGTGCGAGCTTTCTGTCGGTCTCGCTTATTCCGCGCTGCTCCTCAACAACAAGGACATCGCGCTTGAAGTTCAGGCAATTGAAAACCATTTGGATGAAATGAAATATGAAGTTCAGGATTTGGTTCTGGAAGCCGCCGCTTCGGCCGATGAAGACGAAGACCTGACGGATTATAAAGGCCTTTTGATTTTTTCCAGTGCTTCCGAGAAGATCTCAAATGCGGCTTCCGATATTGCCGACCCTGTGATCCGTGAAATCGGCCTGCACCCGATTATCGCCATGGCAGTGCGTGAATCCGACGAAGTCATTATTAAAGTGGAAGTCGCCGACTGTTCTCCGATCATCGGCCACACACTGAAAGAACTGCGTCTGGAAACTGAAACCGGTATTCACATTCTGGCCATCAAAAGAGAAAACCGCTGGATTTATTCCGTCAGCGGAAAAATTACGATTCGGGAAAATGACGTTCTGATCGCCCGCGGGTCACACTCCGGCGAAGAAGCGCTCATCGAAATGTGTTCCTGTCCGGTGGATTTGTAACCGGACAACATCCTTTTTTCTTTTTTGATTTTATTTTATACAGAATGCGGTTTTTAAGATGCGCTGACCTCTACTTTTATATATTTCAAAGAGGTTTCTTATTTAAATAAAAAATATAACTGCTGATTGAACTGGGATTTTTATAAAACGGGTGACGAAAAATGGACAACATCATTACAACTTTTATTATTGCTTTTACCGCCGTTTTCGTTATCGTCAACCCGCTCAGCGGCTTGTTCACCTTTATGTCCATGACCAGCGGTTATCAGCAGAAATCCAAAAACCTGTACGCTAAGAAATCGATTTTGCTGGCGATGGGAATGGCGCTTTTCTTTGCGATTGCCGGCTCTCTCGTCTTAAGCATATTCAATATCAGCATCGATGCGCTTCGGATTGCGGGCGGTATCATTCTGCTTTCCGTCGGCTTCAATATGATGACGGCAAAAGTCAATCCCATTGTTTCATCCACAGAAATCTCCGAATCCACGGATAAAGATTTCTGGGTATTCCCGATTGCGATTCCGCTGCTGTGCGGGCCCGGAACAATTTCAACGGTCATCGTTTTAACGGGCGGCCAGGACATTTGGGGCGTTCTCCTTGTGCTTGTTGCAATCGTGTTGGTTTACTCTATTGCTTACCTCATGTTCCGCTCATCCGAAGCCATCAGCAAGCGCCTCAGTTATACGGGCATGCTTGTGATTACGCGTCTCCTCGGACTGCTGCTTTCGGCCATCGCTGTCGGCATGATTATGACCGGTCTTCAGAATTATGTAACGGAATTGTTAAGAGCTCTGTTTAAAGAATTTTTCGAACCGATCAATGCCACCGCGGCTTTTGTGAAAACACTGATCAAATGATTTTTATGAAAAAAGAGACGCTTAAAATACTGGTCTGTCCCGCCTGCCGGGGGAAATTAACGGCAAAACCTGAAATTGAAACGGAAAATGAAATCATTTCCGGAAACTTATATTGCGGAAAATGCAGTGTTTACTACCCGATTGAAAATAAAATTGCCAACATGCTGCCGCCCGAGCTTCGGGATGAATACTGAAAAAAATTACAGGGCAGCCATGAATAATTTTATTAACCCATAAAAGTATAATAATACTCATCAACCGTTCAAATTTATTACACACATTTATCCGATTCGGAGAGAGAAATTAAATGAAAGAAGTACTTCAAGATATCTATATCGGGCGCCAATCTTTAGACTCGATTGAATTCAAATACAATGAAATTGAAGTTCCGCTTTACAAAGGTGAAGACCGCGAGTTTCAAATTTTTATCAAAAACTTCGCCGCACCGACTCATATCACTTTTCTGCCTGATGATTCAATCCGCGATTATTTGATTTTGGTGCCGAGCAAACATCATATTCAGAACAACGAATATGTCCGCATCGTCATCCGTATTCCCTACAACGCTAAGCCGACGGCAGAAGGTACGTTCTATGTCATCACCGGTTACGGCGCCCAAAAGAAAGGATTCAAACTTTCCGTCGGAACCGACAAAGTCCGCTCTTCCACGCTTTCCGAATCAGGCGATCTGTCGGGAGAACGCACCACTAACAATCCGGCCGGCGATATTTACCGGGCGGAAGGACCGATGATCCAGCCCGTGCCCGAACGCGCGCAGTTCGTCAAAAGCGACGACGATGAAGATGAAACGGCACACAAAAAGGAAAAACCGTCTTTCTCCGTAAAAAAAGACTGGAACGAAAAGAAGACCAAAAAAGAAGGGTGGTCCTCACGTTCCTCCTCCAACGCCGAAAAATACAAGCCGAACAAAACCATTGCGCCGCTCTCTACCGCGGAAAAGGTTTCGTTCTTTGTGTCGGTATTACTGATTGCGGTTTTGGTTGCAATGTTTGTTTACATCCAGATTACCGACATTGACTCTATCTTCAACTTCGATCAAACGGTAATCTTAGCGCTGATTACAGCGGGTTTCATTATATTTATCGTTCTTCTTCTCTCAATGTTTTTGAAAAGAACGAATTTCAACTGACATGGGATGTAAACCTTTCAGGTTTCTCCTTCTTTTTTATTGATTTCAGGTCTTGATTCAGAATGTCATCGACGGCTTCAGCCTCTCATGATTCCGGCAAAACGCCGTCCCTCACACCCCGGCAGAAACGTCTGGTGCTCATCGGTATTTCTTTGGCTTCTTTCATGACCCCGTTCGGCGCCTCCATGCTGAACCTCTCTCTGCCCGAAATCGGCGCGACATTCGGTGTGAGCACACACGCGCTCGGGTGGGTATCGACCGCTTACCTCTTCTCATCCGTTCTGTTTCTGGTACCGATGGCGCGGATTTCGGATCTGGTCGGGCGGAAAAAAATATTTCTGGTCGGGATGTGCATTGCCACTCTTTCGGCCGTTTTTCAGCTGTTTTCTCCGAGTTTTGAAGTGCTGATACTTCTCAGAGCCGTTGACGGCATCGCCATGGCTTGTGTCTTCGGGACATCTCTCCCTATTCTCAGCTCTATTTATCCGGCATCCAAGCGCGGCTCCGTTTTCGGAATCAATGTTGCCGTCGTTTACATCGGGTCTTCTCTCGGCCCGGTTGTCGGCGGCATCATGACGCAGACATTCGGATGGCGCAGTCTTTTTCTGTTGCTGATTCCGCTGGCTGCCGTCGCCACGATATTAGTTTACCGTTCATTAAAAATCGAATTCATCGAAGGAAAAGGCGAATCTTTTGACTCAAAAGGCGCGTTGCTTTATATGATAACGATTTTCTTCGTCCTCTTCGGGCTCAGCAATCTGCCGGAACTATGGGCATTTATTTCCCTGATCATCGGGCTTGCCGCATTGCCGGTTTTCATCCGTTACACCAAAAAGCAAACACATCCCATCATGCAGATTCAATTGTTCTTTACGAACAAGCACTTCTCCCGCTCCAACTTCGCCGCCTTCCTGAATTATGCCGGAACGTATGCGATTGTATTCTTCCTCAGTTTGTATTTGCAGCGCATCCTTCATCTGCCGGCCGGAACCGCCGGTTTGATTCTTTTAGCGCAGCCGTTACTGCAGGCCGTGTTTTCTCCTTTCGTCGGCAAACTTTCCGACAGGATGGACAGCCGTTACCTTTCCACGTTCGGCATGGTTTTGCTTGCCGCGGGTTTGCTGTTTCTGTCCACACTCACGGCCGAATCTGAGATCTGGCATTTGATTGTGTATCAGATCATCATCGGTATCGGATTTGCTTTCTTCGCTTCTCCGAACACGTCTGCGATTATGGGATGTGTCGGCCGCAAAGATTACAGCAGTGCCAGCGCTTCACTCTCCGTGATGCGCCAGTCCGGAATGGTTTTATCCATGGCGATTGCCATGTGCGTCATTTCCATATTCCTCGGCAGTACGGAAATGCTTCGGGAAGATACGGTACCGCTCTTCCTGACAGCCATGCGGACAACATTTTACATCGGCATTGTTTTGTGTTTGGCCGGGGCGGTTTTATCTTATCTGAGAGGACCTTCCGTCCGTGAAGAAGAAGTCTGTGAAATCCTTTAATCATTTCCGTTTTTGAAATACTTATATATCAAAAAACCGTTTTGTCAGAGCATGATTAAACACATCGTTTTATGGAAACTCAAACCGGAAGCGGAAGGGAAAAACGCAGCGGAAAATGCCGGGTTGATCAAAGAGAAGCTTGAAGGGCTTTACGGCAAAATTCCGGAAATTAAAAGCATTCAAGTTCGGGAAAACACGCTCAAAATCGACGGCAATTACGATGTCACATTGATTGCCGAATTCGAGTCGGAAGAAGCGATGTACGCTTATCAGAAAAATCCCCTCCATGAAGAAGCGGCCGTTTTTGTGAAAAAAACGGTTGAAACCAGAGCGGCAATTGATTTCGAAATTTAACTTATCTCTAATAATTCGGGTGAATTTATGGCAGAAAATAAAAAAGAAACCGGCAAGAATGACGCCGGCAAAGAGGCGGTTTTACCCCCCAAATCAGAATTCAGTGAATGGTTCAATTCGATCATCGACATCGGACAGATTATGGATGTCCGCTACCCCGTCAAAGGCCTTTACGTTTGGTATCCGTTCGGGTTCGGCATCCGAAAACGTGTTTACGGCATCATCCGCGACGTGATGGACAATTCAGGCCACGAAGAAACATTGTTTCCGCTATTGATTCCGGAAACAGAGTTCATGAAAGAAGCCGACCACATCAAAGGATTTGAAGACGAAGTCTTTTGGGTGACGCACGGCGGGGTAACGCCTTTAGATGTACGGCTGGCACTCCGCCCGACCAGTGAAACCGCGATTTATCCGATGTACCAGCTGTGGATCCGCTCCCATGCCGACCTTCCCTTAAAACTGTATCAGGTTGTCAACACGTTCCGCCATGAAACGAAACACACCCGCCCGCTGATCCGCCTGCGTGAGATTACTTCTTTTAAAGAAGCGCATACCGTTCACGCCACATGGGATGACGCAAAAAATCAAGTGGATGAAGCCGTCGGCTTATACACGGATATTTACAGACAGCTTTCCGTCCCCGTTTTGATTTCTAAACGCCCCGACTGGGATAAATTCCCCGGCGGCGACTATACAATCGCGCTTGACACGATTATGCCCGACGGCAAAACGCTTCAGATCGGAACGGTCCACCATCTCGGAACCAACTTTGCCAAAACATATGACATCATGTATGAGAATACGGACGGAGAGCAGGAATATGCCAACCAGACCTGTTACGGTATTTCCGAACGTTCCATTGCGGCGGTTATTTCCGTTCACGGTGATGACAAAGGACTGGTGCTGCCGCCGGCTGTCGCGCCGATTCAGGTGGTCGTCATCCCCGTTTTATTCAAAGACACAACCGAAGCCGTCATGAAAGCCTGCAACGATGTTGTCGGCGCTCTCAGAAAAGCCGGACTCCGCGTCGAAATGGATGCAAGCGACTTGCGCCCCGGCGCCAAATATTACAAATGGGAACTCAAAGGGAGCTGCCTTCGGATTGAAATCGGCCCGCGTGATTTGGAAAAGAACTCGGCAGTGTTGGTCAGACGTGATAAGGGCGAAAAACAATTCGTCTCTTTGGACGGCATTGCCGAAACGGTGGATGCTGAATTGAAACAGATGGCGGACGATCTTTACACCGCTGCTGAAGAGAAGATGAATGCCATGATCGTACCGTGCGAAACAGCTGAAGAAGTGGTTGCACAAATCGGCAAAGGCGTTGCTGCGCTTCCGTGGTGCGGCTGTGAAGAATGCGGCATGAAAATCGAAGAAGAAACGAGCGGAAGCATTCTCGGAACACCGAACCTTGAGACAAAAATCAAAAAAGGTAAATGTCCCGGCTGCGGAAAAGAAGCCGAACAGATTGTCTACATTTCCAAAATGTATTGATTTTCACAGGATGCGGATCCGCCGGAAGAAACCGGGCGGAAAAACCGTATCCACCGTATCATTTTTAAAAACGTTTCACCAGATCAAAGAAGATAAATCATAGATTTTTTTAATTAGAATATATTATTATAAAAGCCGAAGATATTTATTCATTAAATGACAATCATGATTCTGGTTCATAGGAGCGTTTACATGAAAAAAATAATTTTGGTTTTATCCTGTTTGATTTTAATGGTTGCCGCTGCCGGATGTTTGTCATCCGATGACGGAAATAATACGACAAACAATACAGCAAATAATACAACAAACAATACAACGAATTTATCGGAACTGTTAGAGAATTTCAGTATGCCTTCGAATCCGATCAACAACACGTCTTACGTGCCGGAGAACGCAACTGCCTACTTAACAAAGCAAATCAGAGTTTCAGAAGATAAAAAGTCAATCGTTTTTGTTTTTGATGAAAGCTCAACCGGGGACAAATGGGAATATATTATGGAGCCCAGAACGGTTCTGAAAGTGACAACCGATGAACATTTCACTCCCGAAGATGTTCCTGAAACAAATCCCGGCATTCATGTATGGGTTTTTGAATCTGCCGGAACCGGAAAAACAATTTTGAACTTTAACTATATGGTTCAGGAAACGGGAAAATCCATCAATAATCTGATTTATATCATCGAGGTCAATAATTCCGGAGAAATCAGCATCATCAGTGTGCTGCATGAACGGCTTTAACGGAATCCGGCAAAAGCAGATTTTGAATTCTGCTTTTGAATATTTTTTAAAAATGTTTATCAGTCAACAGTTACATGACGATTTGATTTATATACAAGAAAAGAGATAAATATTTGGTGATTTTTATTCAAATTTTTTTGAATAGATTTCGGTTTATTTTATTTGATACATCAAGAGGGGATACTTTTGAAAAATTTAACAAAATTATTGATTTTGGTCGGCCTTGTTTTGGCGGTTGCTTTCTCAGGCTGTCTCGGCAGCGATGACGGCGGCAACGAAACAGACAATAATACGACCGTTGAACCGACGCATTTCTACAAAAATGTGACATTGGCGGAAAATGATACCGTAATCAAATTCGAATTCACGACAAATCCGTCCACAGGTTACGGCTGGGATATGACAGCCAACAAAACCGGCGTTTTAAACGAAACAGTCAACAACGTCGCAACACCTGACATGCCCGGTGCACCCGGCATTCACACCTTCTCTTACAAAGCACAGGCCCCGGGAACGGTAGCTTTAAACTTCAAGTATGAGAGGTCCTTTGAAAACAACACAACCGTTGAAGATTTGACTTATGTGGTTCAGGTCTACCAGAACAACACGGTCGAAATTTTATCCGTTTCAACCCCGACCGGCAACCTTTTGCCGATTGCCAAAAACGTGACGCTTGAAAAGAACAACACAGCCGTTAAAATGATGTTTACGGAAAACCCGACAACCGGTTACAGCTGGAACATTTCAATGACACCGTCCGATATCCTGAACATGACAACGGATCACCTTGACACACCCGTCAACAATACAGGCGCCTCCGGCGTCCACACATGGGAATTCGCAAGCTTAAAAGCCGGAAATGTGTCCTTGGTGTTTGATCACAACAGATCTTTTGAAAACAACAGCACCACGGAAACCGCGACTTTTAATCTGAAAACAAATTCCGACAACACGATTGAAATCCGCGGCGTCAGCTTTGACACTGTCAACTGAAATGACAATAAAAATGATGCGGTTTTCCGCATTATTTTTTCTTTTTTATGAATATTAAAAACATATTCTATTTAGAAATAAATTCCAAACATAAGTTTATATTCCAAGTAAATAATATGTTCTTAAAGAAAAACGATTTGTCGGTACCAAAAAAACCGAAATAAAAACAAACGGGGTTAAAGGCACTTTTTATGAAAAAAAACATACAGGTACTGGTTCTGCTTATTTTATGTTTTACGGTTCCTTTTTCAGGATGTCTCTCAGATATCGGAGGATCCGCCGCGGGAGATAAAAACGACCCCTATAACACTGCCCCGATACAGAAAATGTTCAACCGTGAACATACAAACGTTCAGATCCGCCTGCGTGAAATTCCCGAACAGCGCTGGTCCGTCGGCATTGAACCTGCGGGCATTTTGATAATGACCGATAACGCTTACGTCCCTGACGAATACATCTACAACGAGTTGGGATACCACAAATGGGTATTTCAGGGTGCGAAGCCAGGCGTTGCGACCGTGACGTTTTCATATGATTACAACGGCACGACCATTACAAAACATACGCTGACCGTTTATGTAGACGAAGAAGACATGTCGCTCCGGATTTATGAAAAATAATTAAAAAAGAAATCAGCTCATGCGGAGCGGATTGGTTTTCATATATTCCCGAAGAACGGTTGTCGCATAACTTCCTTTTGGTAATTTGAACGACAGCGTCAATTTTGTTTTCCCTTCAATCAACTCATCCGCTGCGACTTCGACATACGGTTCAACTTCCAGCAGGATTTCTTTTCGAAGGCCGCGGGAGGCAACTTCGGGAAAAGCCGGCATTTTAAAGTCTTCGGGTTTAAATCCGGTTTCCTCAATCAATTTCCGTTCGATCTCTCCGGGAATCCCGTCGGCAATCGGCGTTTCCGACCCGAAAAGCGGTGCCGTAACAAAGGCACGCTTACGTTTCAAAAGACCGTTGATGCCGTCAATATTATCCTCATCCACCTTTTCCAAACGTCCCGGGTCGGGTGTTTTGTCTTTGGCGCGGTAGCAGACGATATCACCGACTACGGCCTGATTCAAAGAAAGACCGTTTTTCAGGCGTTCACAGATGATTCGGTTGAAAAGCCAGGACTGATAAGCATGAATAAACATCGTGTACAGATTTTTCGGCAGAATCATAAAGGCTCCTTTAAAATCACCGGGACGGGCAATCAGATGGTTGAGAAGCGCCTTTTCATGCCCCAAATAATCGGGGAATTTCAAAACGCCGCCTTTCAAATCACCCGTTTCCGCAATATATCGGCGAACTTCTTTGGTTTCTTCGGGCTCATCAGGATAGACTTCTGAAACATAACGCAGGACGGCTTTTTCCAAATTTCCCGCCAGGAGGTCCGCGCCGACATGATGCGTGACCGGTCTCCGGGAGCCGAATCTTTGGATACCGAAGAAATTCGGAACACCGCCGGCCTTTAAAATTTCGGCGGTCGTTTTTTCGGCGGCGTCTTTTGCTTCCGTTTCAGACAGGTTGATATCGCGGACAACGATTTGGAAATTATTACCCTCCAAATCACCGAGGCCGATGGGCTGCTGAGAGCGGCCGAGAACATGTACGGAAATGTCTTTTAAGTGAACATTTTCAACCTGCTCTTTTGTGACATCATAAAGACTCATCTTCTGAACCGTCACCGCTTTTTTGTCTTTTGTTCCCGCATAAGTGATGCGTTTGTGACTGATTCCGAGCGCACTAGAATACGCTTTCAAAAAATGGTTGGTGTCCCAATTCTCTTTTGTGACTTCAACCATCAGATATTTACGGTTTTTATCAATCACTTCATTTTCCTCATAAGGATAATTGGAAATTTCTTTGACAACAAAATCTGCCGGCCGGTATCGGAGAATGCCGCAGACACCGGGCGTTGTTGTCGAATAAAGATCGATCCCGATTTCTTTTTCCAAACCGGGGACTTGAATTTTTGTCATAATCATCAGTGGAATCCGAATTAAAGCATTTTTAAATGACCGGTAATTTTATCGATTTTCTCTTCCTGAGCGGGCCCGATGCCGAGCACCGTAATCGTTCCGGGGGCAATTTCCGTCCGTCCTGCATCCGTGATCAGTGCCGTCGGAAGCCCATCCCGGCGCGCTTTTTCTTTCAGCTCGAAAAGTTCCTGAAGATTAGCCGCCTTCAGAACAACCTTTTTCTGTCCGCCGGCTTTCCAGGCATCCAGGTCTCTTTTGTCCGCCCAGTCCGCCGATGACACAGCGCCGTGGGCGACTTGAACCGCCAGTTTTCCCGGTGACAGTTTTAAATCCGTCCGCATGATAATGACTTGTTTATATTCACCCATGATTCTTCCTCTGATACGGTTACACCGACCATGTCATTTAACCGTTTGCATTCGGAAATGATTTTAAAATTTCTTTCAGATAAATCCAAACCTTTTCTGCCGCTTCCAAATTAAGTTTTTCATCCGGCGTGTGCGCACCGATGATATCGGGTCCGATTGAAATCATTTTCAAAGACGGGAAAGTCCGGCGGAAAACGCCGCATTCCAAACCGGCGTGAATTGCCGTGATTCTGACGTCTTTTCCGAAAGTTCGGGTGTAAATATCGGCGCACGATCTTAAAAAATCGGAATTGAAATCCGCCTCCCACGGCGAATAAGTGTGCGTGATTTCAATGTTGAAATGGTATTTTTCGGAAAGCGCCATCATTTCTTTCATTTTGTCTTTCAGTTTCACTTCCGTTCCGGACCGGAGACTCAGTGTAATTTCAAGTTCGCGTTTGGATTTTTCCGTATAGATATCCAAATCCGAAACGTTGGCGTTTTGTTCCGTTCCTTTGAAATATTCCGCGCTTGACTTTGTCCGAATGACCGCTAAGTTTCCGGAGACCGAAACTAAGTCGGGAATGGATGCCGACATTTCAAAAACGCCGTTGGGAACCGCAGACAGGAAACTCACGATCCGTCCCGTATTTTTTACCGAGAAAGACTTTAAAGCCAAACCGCTGTCTTTTGAAAAATTTAAATCGGAAACGTCAATGGTCAGCCCCGGATCACTGAAATCAGCGGCGGATTTTACCTTTTCGGCAAAAGAAACGGCATCATTTTTCAAATTCTCCGCTGAAATATCGGTGACAAAAGACAATTCCGCGCGACGCGGGATTGTATTTGAAGCGGTTCCGCCCTTGATCTTGATCAGTTTCATCTTATTCTGCGGATATTTTTCGGCAAGCATGGAAAAGAAACTGATTAAAAGCTTGTTGGCATTTCCGCGCCCGATGTGTATATCCGTACCCGAATGGCCGCCCAGAAGACCCGATACCACAACCGTGTAGGGCAGCAGCGCTGTGTCGCAGTCCGCTTCCGCCGTATCGTCATTCGCGCACGCGTCCTCAACGTCGATCAGCCGCTTAAATCCGATCTGCGTTCCGCCTGCACAGCCGACAATGATAACGCCTTCTTCTTCAGAATCCAGATTAATCAAATAAGAGCCTGAAATAAAACCGGCTTCCATGCCCTGCGCGCCCGTAAGTCCGATTTCTTCATCGGTGGTAAACAAAAGTTCCAGCGGCGGATGAACGATATTTTCCGATGCCGCGATTGCCAGCATATACGCCATGCCGATGCCGTTGTCAGCGCCGAGTGTTGTCTTTTCTGCCGTTAAAAAAGGAACGCCGTTTTCTTCGGTATAATGAAGCTGAAGTCCTTCCGACGCAAAATTATGCGGCGTTCCGGCTTCTTTTTCGCAAACCATGTCGGTGTGCGCCTGTAGAACGGCCGCCGGTGCATTTTCCCTCCCGGCTGACGCGGGAACTTTAATAACAATGTTATTGCAGTGGTCCCGTTTGGTTTCAAAACCGCGGCTTTTGCCGAATTTTTCAAGCCACGACGCAATTTGTTCTTCATTTTTGGAGCATCTCGGGATACCTGAAATCTCTTCAAAAAACGACAAAACAGATTTAAAATCAGAATCGTTCCAACGGTTCAAACCGGCACTTTCCATATCATTCACCTGAGATTTTATTACGTGAAGCGGCCAGAGCTTCTTTTAAAATTTCCGCGTTAGACGGATCGGCTTTTTTTGTCAGCTGTTCAATGTAAATTTTATCTTGTGAAACCGTTTTCCCGGCCGGCGGTTTGAGCAGAAGGATGTTTCCGATTTCAACCCCTTCCCCGACACCTGCAACCGTCTTTAAGATCATTTCACCGGACAGTGAATCCGGCAGAATCAGAAAATTCGCTTCTTTGACGGCTTCTTCAATCAAAATGGTATAATGTTTTGCCGGAATTCCTTGTGCAGTCAGTTTCTTTTCAAGCACCTCGGCGGCAAGAATGGTTTGATCAACCGTTTCGTTGCGCCCGAGGTCTCCGGCCCGTCCGCCCGAAATAATGCCGATTTCGGGAAGGATGCCGAGGTTCTGAATCAGCGGCAGTCCGGCTTTGACGCAGAATTCCAAATCATCGGGATTTGAATAATCCGGCCCGGAGGGAGCGGTAAAAAGAAGCCGGTCTTTATGCGTTAAAAAAACGGACAAACGGAAGATTTTTTCCGCCCCCGCTTTTTCTTTAAGTTCATCGTAAACGGAGGCGGAAGGTTTGCCGCCGAGAAAAACAACGGAATCTGCGGCATCAGGCAAATGCGTATGGGATAAAATCGGGAATAAAGAACGGACGGAAATCATTGTATCTTACCGAATGGAAATAATTAAAATTGGAATACTTTCACTCTTTATAGAAAGCATTAATTAATATACTTATCATAGTTTGAAAGGATTTCTATGGCAGTCGACATGAAAGAATATTTAGGCGATTTTATCGCGGCCAACGGGCTTTTTGAAGGAAAGGAAAAGCCGGTTTTGCCGGCTGTGAGCGTCACCCCCGAATCAATCCGAGTGATAATGATTAACGAAGTGTCGCCGAAAAACCCCGCGGATGATTTTTATGCCCCCGGAACACCGGATTATATGGCAACGACAAAAATGCTGTTTAAATCAGCCGGCATTGAAATTGAAACGGCGGCGGATTTGCTGAACCTGGGGATATATGTTACGAACGCCGTTAAAATACCCAAGAACGGGTACACGATTGAAACAAAAACAATACTGGAACATGTTCCCGTTTTGGAAAAGGAATTGGAAGTGTTCCCCGATTTAAAAGCGGTCATGCTGATGGGTGACGTTGCCAAAAAATCGTTTAACGCCGTCGTCAAAAAGAAAACGAAGAAAGCCGCCGTTCCTGCCGGTTCGACTTACAAACTGCGGAAGGAAAAATACTATTACGGCGATGTCCGCATCTTTCCGTCTTATATCATGACCGGCGGCAATATTTTGATTGAAAAATCAAAAGCAGCGATGGTCGCCGAAGACTTAAGAGAAATGAAAGCGCTCTTGTAAAGCCTTAAAAACAATAAACACTTCTACCTTCATAATGATTCGAATTTTATTTACGTTGACGCATTCAGAATTAATGCACACAGATCTTTCAAAAGGAGTTTTTTATGGAAGAAATTGATAAAACCCCGATTGCCGAAGAGTTGGCAAAGCGACAGAAGTCAATCAGCGTCGCCGAATTCTTTGAGAAAAACCGTCACATTCTGGGTTTCGACTCCGCGCCGCGCGCATTAATCACAACAATCAAGGAAGCGGTTGACAACTCTTTAGACGCCTGTGAAGAAGCGGGTATTCTGCCGGACCTTTTGGTTGAAATCAACCGCGGTGAAGGCGACTACCTTCAAATCACGATCGAAGACAATGGTCCGGGTATTATTAAAGAACAAATTCCGAAAGTTTTCGCAAAACTGCTTTACGGTTCCCGCTTCCATGCGCTTAAACAAAGCCGCGGTCAGCAGGGTATCGGTATTTCCGCCGCCGTTTTGTATTCACAAATCACAACGGGTAAATCTACAAAAATCATTTCAAAGGTGGACCATAGGTCGCCGGCACATTATTACGAACTCATGATTGACACCAGTACAAACGATCCGTCGATTTTGGAAGATAAAATCGTGGACTGGCCCAACGCACACGGCACGCGGATTGAAATCGAAATGGCCGCGTCTTATGTCAAAGGCCGGAAACAGTCCGTTTACGAATACCTGAAATCGACCGCCATCATCAACCCGCACGCGCGCATCCGTCTGGTGGAGCCGGACGGCAACGAGATTTTCTTTGAGCGCGCCACGGATCAGATTCCGAAGCAGGCCGAAGAAGTACTGCCGCATCCGCACGGTATCGAACTCGGAACGCTCATGAAAATGCTCCAGAACACGGAACGGCAGAAACTGGCACCGTTTTTACGCTACTCTTTTTCAAAAATCGGACTTCAGACCGCCGAAGAAATCTGTGATGCCGCCGGTTTGGACCGGGAAGCAGATCCGCACTCCTTGGACAGAAACGATGCGGTCAAACTTTTAAACGCTTTCAAAAAAGCAAAAATCGTTGCGCCGTCCACCAACTGTCTCTCTCCGATTACGGAAGACCTGATTTACCAGGGCTTGAAAAAAGAATTCAGTGTTGACTTTATTGCAACCGCTTCACGAAAGCCGGCCATTTATTCCGGCAATCCGTTCGTGGTGGAAGTCGGCGTCGCTTACGGCGGCAACTTCCCGAAAGAGGAAAAAGCGCAGATTATGCGTTTTGCCAACCGTGTCCCGCTCCTGTACCAGCAGGGCGCCTGCGCGACCACCCACGCCGTTGAAAACATCAAATGGAAGCAGTACGGCATCAGTCAGCCCGGCGGCGGCGTTCCGTTCGGTCCCTTCGTCCTTTTGATTCATATTGCGTCAACCAACGTGCCTTTCACGTCCGAATCAAAAGACGCGATCGCCGATATTGATATCATTCAGGAAGAAACCGAACTGGCCGTCAAAGAAGTGGCCCGCAAACTGAAAACTTATCTCGGAAAACAGGGCGATTTGGCCAAACGCCGTGAAAAAGAAGTCATTATTACAAAACTGCTGCCGCAGATGGCTGAAAAGGTTGCTGCGATGGTGGAAAAACCGGTCCCGGATATCCGGCCGGCCGTTGCTAATATTATGGGTAATCTGCTGGTGGACAGGACGATAGACACCGGAACGGACAGCCAGTCTCACCTCCATTTCGTTTCGCTGGCCGTCCGCAATTACGGTACTGCCCAGCGTAAATTCAAAATCCACCAGATTCTGCCGTGTGAAATAAAATCCCCGAGTCCGCCGCCCTCTTCGATTGTCAGCGTCGGCAGCAATTATGATTTCATCT
>CAYUQC010000033.1:0-19615 GCA_964446755.1 uncultured Methanosarcinales archaeon | reverse complement strand
GGCGCACTTTCTGTCGGTTTCAAAAACATTTCTGATTACGGACTCCATCAAAGCGAACATCTCGGCGCTCCGCATTATTACGAATTTGGAATTTTTCACCGGCGCTACGTTCAAATATGCCGAGCAGATCTCCAAAGATCTCCGTATGAATCTGCCGTCGCGTGTTTTTCAGGGCGCTTTTTTGGATATCATCTTCGACGGCGCCGTTTTGCGGGAAGTCAGCCCGAAATATCAGAAACTGCTTCTCAATTTCGCGGGCGACATGTTTGTCTGCTCCTGCAAAGAATCACCCTATTGCGGCTGTGCCGAACGGAAGTTTTCCGAGAAGATTCTGCTGCTTCGGATGAAAGGACTGGAACCGATTGCCATCATCCGGGAGCTGGAATCCGAATACGGAATCACGGCTTATGTCGGTGACGTTTTTTCCTATTTGGAAGACGCTGTGCGGAATCTGGAAGCGGTGGAATTGATTGCCAAAACAATGAAAAAAGACGGTTTGGCAAAGGAAGCGAAAGAACTGCGCTTGAAAATACGCGGCTGAATCCGAGAATAAAACGGATTATACGAAAAAAAACATACTTTAAATAATGTTGAACACATTCCATTTATCTATTCATTTATGAAAAACAGGCGATATTATGACGGACGAAAATACTCCTCAAAACATGCCGGCACAACCCGTCCCGGGACAGCCGATTGAAATTGTGATCGAAGTTTCCAAAGAAGAAGACTTCAAGCGTTTTTATGCCATCGGTGCCATCGGTGTCAACAATATTTACGATTTCAGAGTCAGCTTCTACAATGATGATCCGGAACTCGGCCAGAGAAACGGCGTCAAAAAAATTCAGCGCAAAATCGGAACTGAAGTCATTCTTTCTCCGGTGGCGGCCAAAGAACTCGCCCGCTGGCTCACTCAGAACGTCAAAGATTACGAAAGCAAATTCGGTGAAATCAAAGGCCAGTCCGCTCCGAAAGCAAATTCCAAAGGAACGGCAGACAGCGACAGTACCGTTTTGGACGGATACGCTTAAACGTATCCGTATAATTTATAAACCTTTATATGCAATAAATTCAATTTTAAATGCCGGAATCTAAATTCTTTTTAATCTGTATTTTAGAAAAATTCGGATTTCGCATTGAAACGATTTTTATTCAAGTCAAAAAGAGAGGGATTATTTTGTTCCCAAATAAGAAAGTTCAGAAAATTGTCGGATCACGTGTTCTTGTTGAAATGAAAGGCGACACCAACCTCCTCGAAGGCACACTCAGTACGGTAGATGACTATATGAATCTCCATTTGGTTGACACATTCGAAATCGTCAACGGTCAAAAGGAAAGATCACTCAAATCTGTCGTTTTGAGAGGCAACAATATCATTTTAATTACGCCGGTTGACGAATAAACTCTCAAGCTCTCTTTAGCTGTCGGTTTTTCCGAAATATTAAGCTAAATCTTCAAAGGAGAACAATATGAGCACAATTGTCAAAAAAGAGAGTACAAAGAAAAAGAGTACCAAAAGCGCGCAAGCGGAAGCTGTCGATGTTGAGGCAGAAGAAGTTAAAGCGCCCGTTAAAAAGACGGCATCCAAAACAACACCGAAAACAACAGCCGCAAAGAAAACCGCAGCCGTCAAAACCGCTGCGTCCAAGAAAACTGCCGCTCAAGAAGAACAGGAAGAAGCTGCTGAAGAACCCGTTAAAAAAACACGCGGAAGAAAGCCCAAAGCTGCGGAAGAACTTCCGGCTGAAGAGGAACCCGTCAAAAAAACAAGAGTTGCGCGCAAATCCAAAGTTGCAGAATCCGAATCTTCCCATGAAGATGAGGCTGAAGAACCCGCACCCAAACGCAAATACACCCGCAGAAAAAAAGCGGAAGACGCAGAAGATGAGTACGGGGACGCCGATTCGGATGATGACGACGATGATGATGTTCCTGTCCGGAAACCCGGCAGAAGAAGCAAAAAGGATAAAGAAGCCGAAGCTGCTGAATCTGATGACGGTGCCGATATTGAAACACGCGTTTACAATTTGATTAAAAATACGCCCGGCGGTGTTTATCAGAATGAAATCTGGAAGCAGCTGGATATCGACAGCCGCAAATGTTCCCGCATTCTGAAGAAGCTGTTGGATTCCGATCAGATTATCCGCGAAGAAGCCGTTGCCGGCGGAACCAAGACTTATCTGTTAAAGACGGTCGCCGAAGAGCGCAAAAGAAATTATGATGTTTTAATGGTGAAGGGCATGTTCTCTCCGTGCACAGGCTGCATCGGTGAGTGCCGTCCCGAATATTGCCCCGCATTGACGTTTTGGATTATGAACATCCATGAAAACCCCGAGCAGCTTTATGCGGCGATGGGTTACAACAGCAGTGCGGCAGAACCCGAACACGGCGAAGTTGAAATGCCGCCTGAATTCCTGGAAGAAATGGAAGCCGGCGAGTATGAATTTGCCGATGAAGACGATGAAGATCTTGTGTTTGAATAACATGCAAATGTTTTCAAAACAATTTCTTTTTTATTTTCGATTCTTCTCTGTCTGATTCTTTTCAATTTTATAATAACGTCCAATTGTATCTTATTTATATGAAAAAGGAATCGCGGACGGAATAACCAAAATGTATATATACCAGCGATTCCTTGTTATGCTCTGTTCACAAGCCCCAAAATAAGGAAGCGTGAACCTCTTTAAATAAAAAACGAAAGGCATATCCAATATGCTCCAGTAGTGTAGCTCGGCCAATCATTCCGGCCTTTCGAGCCGAAGACTCGGGTTCAAATCCCGACTGGAGCATCATTTTATTTTTTGTTTTTTTCATCACACAGCGTCAGCTGTTTCGGAGTGATGATAAATTGGTTGAAAAAGTGTTTATTTGTTTCGATTCCGGTGATTTTCAAAGAGTCTGCAGTATTTTTAATTCCGAAAAACCGCAGGGTGTTTCAAGTCTTTATTCCTGTTTGACCTCTTTTCAGGAAGCTGAAGCTGCTGATCTTTTTGACCTTTTGAATGAAACCGATATGACGGTCGTTTTCATCGGCAAACACACTTTTGAGAATGAAAAATGCCTTCGGGCAATTAATGAAAGTTTCCGCCGCGGAAATGCTTTTCTGGCCGTTTATCTCAACAATGCCGAAGATGTCAGAAAAACCGGCAAGGAACTTCTCGGTAAAAATCCGTTCGATCTTTTTTATTTTGAACACAAAGACGGTCAGACAATACTCAATCAAGGCGCCGTCGTTCTTCCCGGAGCTTTAAAGCGGCGCTTTTCTTCCAAGGAAATAAAAGCCAAAGCCGACTTTGTCAAAGTTTATGATTATATCAAAGACAACGGCGCAGAAAATTTAGAAAAATGGGTCGAAGAAGAGCGCCGGAGAAAAGCCGATTTCTGGACGGAATGCGCTAAAATCAGCGCTCAGGAATGGCCTGAAGCTTTAAAAGTGACGCATAAAGGCGGCATTGTGAGTTTCTTCTTGTATTACGATTGGATTACCCGTTCCCCAAAAGATAAACAAAATACATTACAGTAAAAATAAAAAATGAAAAAAAGTGATATATTTGCATCAGGCAAACATATCATTCGGCGCGTTTAATCTGTTTTCTTCTTCCTCTTTTTTGACTTTTTTAACGGCGTCTTTCAAATCCTGCATCGTCACAGTGTCACCGCGTCTTCTGAGAACAAAAATGCCGGCTTCACGGGCAACGGCGTTCAAATCGGCGCCGCTGAATCCTGCCGTTTCTTTGGCCAGCTTTGCCAAATCAACATCCTGTCCCAAGTGCATCTTTCTCGTATGAATCTGAAGAATTTCAAGACGTGCCGGCTCTTCGGGCATCGGCACTTCAATCGCGCGGTCAAAGCGGCCGGGACGGAGAAGCGCTGGGTCGAGCAGGTCCTTTCGGTTGGTTGCCGCCATGATTTTGACATCACCGCGTCCGTCAAAGCCGTCCATCTCGGCGAGCAGCTGAAGCATTGTACGGTTCACTTCAGCCGAGCCGCTGGTGCCGTCAAATGTTCTTGTACCGCCGACTGCATCTATTTCATCAATAAACAGAATAGCGGGTGCTTTGGAACGTGCCATGGCGAAAATGTCTTTGACAAGGCGGGCGCCTTCGCCGACGAATTTCTGAACGAGGTCGGACCCGGACATGCGGATAAATGTCGCGTTTGCCTGTGTCGCAACCGCTTTCGCAATCAAAGTTTTGCCGGTTCCCGGGCTTCCGTAAAGAAGAACGCCGGAAGGCGGTTCAATACCTATTTTTTCAAACAATTCCGGATGCGTGAGCGGCAGTTCAACCGTTTCGATGACTTCCTGAATCACATCTCCGAGGCCGCCGACCTGATCGTAGCTGACGTTCGGGGACTGGATCAGTTCCATCACCTGAGCGCGGACGTCAGTGGACTGGCTGAGGATGTCCATAATCACGTAAGCGGCACCGTTAACCGCAACACGCATTCCCGGCTCCAAATCGTCTTCAAAATCCGGCGCTTTATGCGTTAAAATTTCCTGATTGTTGCCGTGCAGTTTGATGAGCACTTCATCATCGAAGATTTCCATGACGGTCGCGATGAAAAACGGCGTTTTTGTCAGGTCTTCCACCTGGTTTTTAAGGCGGCGGATTTCCCAGCGGTGGTCTTCAATGATCTGCGTCATTTTCAGAACGTTTGCTTTCAGCTCTCCGTTTTCAATCTGGGCGGCGGAAACTTCCTCCGTCAGTGCCTTGACTTTTTCATGAAGTTCTTCGTTTTCTAAAACCAGCTGTTCCGGTTCGGGTGATTTCTCGATCGAAACAGAATCCTGTGAATTTTGTGTATTTTCAAAATCGTTTTCTGACATAGTGTAACCTTGACGGTTTTAGCTCTATAATAATATTTTCTCTCAACAAAACAGTCATAAATTAAACCGCCGTATTTAGCTTGAGAAAAATGGCGGACATAAATGTGTATTTCTTTTGGCCCGGGCTGATTGTTTCAATCGTCCTTTCCATCCTTCTTTCTGTTCTGCTGACAATCGGATTGAATTTTAGAAGGCGGAATAAGGAATTTTCTAATGATTCCGTTGACAGCGAATATGCTTATGAAAGCAGTGAGCCGGATTGGGAAGGCGGTTCATCTGCAAAAACAGGCGGTATGATTTTGGTCGGTCCGATTCCAATCGTTTTCGGAAACAGCGGATTCAGGTTTGATAAAAGTGTTTTTAAGTATGCGCTTGTCTTCTTTCTGACTGTTCTGATTGTTTGGTTTATACTTACCCGAGCGGTTCGCCTTTAATAGCAGAAATACATTCCAATTCAATAAAAGGAATAACGGTGAAAATATGTCAAGAAGACCGCCGATGCAGAAAAATTCAAAAGATAATTACCGTGTCAAAGGCCGCGGGGAACAGAAGGGGCTGAAAGCAGGAAAAGACGCTCCGAAGAACACAAAAAGCGGAGACGATCAAACCGGCGGGAAGAAATATTCAGACGGTTACAGTGCCAAAGACCTCGGCAAGCTTTCAGAATCCGGTAAAAGAGATTTTAAGAAAGGCGGCAACAACCGCGTTCATTATGATAATGATTTTATTTTTTGGTGCCGTGAATGTAATCTGCCGCTCATCGGCGAAAAATGCGGCATATGCGGCTCAGCCGGCGGTAAAATCACACTTTCCCAACCGGCGGATATCCGCTTCGCGCAGGGGTATGATTACGAATTGATTGAAAAACATTTGATCCGGCTGTTTTCATGCAATCCTCTGAAAAACCGTGTTCTTCTGTTGAATAAAATTCCGGGAGACGACCAAACAATGGAAATTATTGCCGACGGCCGCGTTGTCGGAATACTCCGGTTCGATTTAAGAATTCTGGACTTTGTATTCGAGCCGTCACTCGAAGGCGCGAAGCTGTTCTTCAATGAACCCTACAGTTTCGCTTCCGCCGGACGTGTCGTTAAAATCAAAAAAATGAAAACACATATGAACGGCAAAAACGTGACTTATGATTTGATTGAAGATTTCCCGTCCGGTATTAAAAAAGGAGAACCGGTTCTCATTGTCAGCGGCAGTTTGACCGGATACGGCATTTCCCACGCTGACAGCGAAGATTTCTACCGTGTGAAAAAGGAAAATGAAAGCGCCTCTTCGGGCATGTCAACGAAATCGGATGAAGAAATCAAAGCGGCCCAAATCCTGAAGGTCAAAAACATTACATCAGACGATTCTACTGCGTTTGCGCTGTCCGATAAAACACCGTCAATGGAGGACATTGTCGCAGCGAATAAAGATTATATCAAAGCACTCGGCAAAGATGCCATGAATACGATTAAGGGCGCCGTGAATTTAACAAACAATAAAGACAAACCTGTCTTTGTGTCTTTCAGCGGCGGCAAAGACAGCCTCGTGGTCTTGGACCTGGCCGCCTCGGCGCTGGTTCACCGTCCGTTTACGGCCGTGTTTTTGAATACGGGAATCGATTATCCCGAAACGGTCGAGTTCGCGCGTTCTTACTGTGAAAGCCGGAATATTCCGTTTAAGGAAATGAGTGCCGGCGATGATTTTTGGAAAACGCTGAAAGTTCAGGACCATCCGACAAAAGATGCGCGCTGGTGCTGCAAGGTCTGCAAGCTCAATTCGAGCAACCGCCTCGGCGACGGCAAACCGCATGTGTCTTTGGACGGCAAACGCCGGCAGGAATCGTTCATGCGTTCCAAAATCCCGACGATGGACACCAATCCGAATGTAGAAGGTCAACTCAACATTTTCCCGATCCGTGACTGGCGCGCGATTGAAGTTTGGCTCTATATTCACTGGCGCAAACTGCCGTACAATTCGCTTTACGACAACGGGTTGGAGCGTATCGGCTGCTGGATGTGTCCGGCAGCGTTTCAGGCGGAATACGAACGCATGAAAGAAATTCACCCCGAGCTGGCGGACCGCTGGGAAACGTATTTGGCGGGATGGGCGAAGAAAACAGGCGTTTCGGACGAATATATCAAACACGGGTTGTGGCGCTGGGAACAGCTGCCGCCGAAAATGATTAAACTCGCGGAAGAATTGAATATTGAATTAATCGAAAATTCCGATTGAAATTTTAAAAAAGGTCGAACAGATTCAATCCATCTTTTCGCCTTTATATTTGGCTTTGATATGTTCATCATAATAGCGTGCATGGTGACGGTCGCTCATTAATTCTTTGTAAACTTCGGGTGTCACTTTATGGTATCGATAAAGTCCGCTTTCGTGGAACTGAACATACAGGATTTCGCGGTCTTTGTCATATCCGATGCTTTGAATTGCAGGAGATGAAACCGGTTTCATTTCAGGCTGAATTAATTTTGTCGGCATTTGTATTCACGGATTAATAATATATTCAAAATTATATAATTTTTATTAAATTAAAATATGCGTTCAATAAAAGTGAATAAAGCATTTTTTATATTCTGAATAAACAGTTAAATATGTGGAGCGACTAAAACTTATTCAAAAAACGGAGCTGTCAATATGATCAATTTCAGAAACGGGGATATTCGAATTAATTTAATCAAGAAGGACGGACGCGTCTTTCGGGATATCATATTCAGCGGATAGCCTTTTCAGAATTTTACCATTGTCGTCCGGGATATGCAGACTCCGTTTGACCACGGAGATAAAATGGAATTGGTTCTTTTCGAAAAGAAAGAACATTTTTTTATCACGAAAATCACGGAGTTCCGCGATGGCGCCGGTTTTCCGTTCAAAACGATCGAAATCGATAAAGTTGCCAAACCCAAAACGCAGCCGGAGGTCCAGCCTAAAAAAGAAGGTCCTGTTCTCACAATGAACATGAAGAAACCAGCTCTTTCGGGCGCACAGGCCAAGCAGATCGCAGGCGGCGCGGCACAGCTGCCTGCAGGCAAAGTGCAGCCGAAGACGGTTGCGGCCAACGGCACCAAACAGGTGCATGCAAGCGGCACGAAGCAGGTTGCCGGAAGCGGTACCAAACAGGTTACAGGTAACAGTACCAGGCAGGTGGCGGGCGGCAGCGCAAAGCAGTTGCCGGCAGGCGGGCCGAAACAGATTTCTCCGAATTCCAAAAAGAAGCTGGCGGCACAGGATGCGGTTTATTTGCCGGCAGGGAAAAAACGCTGAGCTGATGTGACAATCGGATGAATTTTAATACTACTTTTGAGTATTTTCCTAAAATCTTTTGATATTTGAAAAAATTAAAGGAAATCAGTTATGTACAGAGCAATCGCACTCATCATTCTTTTGGTTCTGCTTTTCTCGCTTCAGGTTTTCCTTTGCAGGCGCGAAAACCGAAAAGCCGGTTTGGTTTTGCCGGTGCTCACGTTTATTCTTTCGATTTTGGCCGTCATCGGCCTTCATCTGTATGCGGCGCCGCCGAATTTTATCAGTATGGTTTATCTGTGGGTTCAGGTGTTTGTCGCGATGAATGTACCGACGGTTGTTTTGGCCGGTATTTATGTTTTGTATCACGGCAGAAGACTGTGAAGTGAAGGATTGGTGAATTGAAATGGATATTGCTTTAACATGGAATCAAATCGGGCTTCTGCTCGCAGCGGCCGTCATTTTGCTTGCCGTTCAGGTTTATTTGGGACGAAAAGGAAAACAGAAAGAAAGTTTCATACTGATTGCGGTTCCGCTCCTCTTCTCTATTCTGTTTTCGATTTACGCGTTCTTCTTCACGGAATTTCCCGAAGGCGGCCGGCTCATGATTGTTTTTTCGTATTTCGTCCGCATCAACATTATCACGATTATGCTGGCGGCCGTTCATTCTTTATATTTCACGCCGCGGAATCTGCCGAAAAATACGCCGAAAAACGGCAAAAGAAAGTAAGAGGTTAAAATATGGTTGTTGAAGATCCGATTTTGACGGCTTTCAGTTATTTGTTTTTGGCTTGGTTTATTCTGTTGATCGTTGCGGAAATATTCTATTGCGCCCGAAAAAGAATGGATAACGCCAAAAAAGTGCTTTATGCCGGACTGATTCTTTCCGCTTTAGCCGCGGCTGCTTTAACGTTTTACACGGCTTCTTTCGTCCAAAATACTCACGGAATCGGCTACCTCCTCGCTTCATTTGTCGGCAATTTCATTCTATGGGTTTCACCTGTCATCATTGCCGGTCTGATTTATTGGGTTTATTCCTGGAAAAACAACCAAAAACCCAAAACAGAACCTGAAAATGAAACCCGCAAAGAAACGCCGAAAAATATGTCGTCATCGATTTACGGAAATAAACTTAAAAAAGAATGAAATCGTGATTAAAATGAAATTGATTGCCGAATCCGGAAACTTATCCGATTATCTGGCGGAAACGGAAATCATTGATTTTTCCGATCCTGAAATTATTGCGGTTTCCAACCGTCTGAACAGCGAATCCGCCGGTAAAACCGATTTGATAAAGCGGATTTATGATTTTGTGCGTGATGATATTTCTCATTCGGCTGACATCGGCGGGCAAACCGTTACGCTAAAAGCATCGGATGTTCTGAAAGAAAGACACGGTATCTGTTTTGCCAAATCTCATTTGCTGGCCGCCCTTTACAGACTTAACGGAATTCCGGCAGGATTCTGCTATCAAAAACTGATTCTGGATGATGAAACGGCACCGTTCTTAATTTTTCACGGGCTCTGCGGCGTTTATGCCGAAGAAACAAATACTTGGATCCGTTTGGACCCGCGGGGAAACAAAGCAGGCATTGACGCTCAATTTTCGCTCAATCCCGCTAACGAAAAAATCGCTTTTGTTGCCCGTCCCGAATTCGGCGAAGAGGATTTTCACACGGTTTATGTCAATCCGGCGCCCGAAGTGATTCAAGCGCTGACCGAAAACAAAACCCGCGAAGAATTATGGAAGAGTCTGCCGACAACAATTTTCGGTAAAAGCAGTGAAAAAGACGGTAACGGGAATGATGAAGACAAGAAGAACGGTTGGCATGACATTTGTGAAAGGTGCTGAAAATGACAAGCTGCAATTCTAAAAATAAAACTCAAATGGAAAATATGCAATATGAAAAGCTTGAAGACATGCCCAACATCGGCAAAGTCGCCGCCGCAAGACTCAGAGAAGCCGGCATTGCAACACCGGAACAGCTGTACGCCACGGGAAGCAAAGAAGCACTTCTGCGCCTGCGTGAGCGTGATCCCGGTGCCTGTCTGTCTATGCTGTGCGGTCTGGAAGGCGCGATTCAAGGCGTGCGCTGGCATGACCTGACGGAAGAGAAAAAGAAAGAGTTAAAAGATTTTCATCAAAATCTTTAATCCTTTCCTTTATTTTTTCATTTATTAAAAAACGGTTTACATTCTATCAAAAAATTATTTATAAATTCTTCACCCATTCATACTGTTCAATCCGCTCCTTTTTTTCGGGCGGATAAGGGTGTGGTTTTATGAAAACTATTTTAAAAATTCTTATTCTTTTGGCTGTGTTGACAACCGCTTTCAGCGGCTGTTTAAGCGGCAGTGATTCGAACAATACAACAAACATCACAAACGTTCCCGTGGAGGGCGACAACATTACGGCGAGTAATTATTCCAATGCAAGCAATTGGATGGTTATTTCGAATACCACAGACAAACCGGTCGACGTGTTTTATCTGTATCCGACGGCTTGGGCCCGTGAAGAAGGCGAATCGGTTTTATGCCCGATTGACCACAAAGGAATGAGAACGCGGGCCGGTGATATTTATGGTGTGCAGGCAACAGCTTTTGAAACGGTCGGTAATATGTATGCACCGTATTACAGGCAAATGGATGCGGGTTTCGTTTTGGAGCAAACCGAAGAAAACCGGACAAAATACACGAACGGTGTACCGAAAACGGATATTGTTGCCGCCTTCGATTATTACATTCAAAATTACAATGATGGCAGGCCTTTCATTTTGGCAGGGCATTCTCAAGGCGCCATGATGACCAAGGAACTTCTTTTCGATTATATGAAAGAGAATCCCGACGTTTATGACCGCATGATCGCCGCTTATGTAATCGGTTACGGTGTGACCGACCGGGAGTTAAAAGATTATCCGCATCTTAAATTCGCGGAAAGCGCAAATGATACCGGCGTTATTATTTCATACAACACGGAAGCGCCGAATATGACGGCTGCCAACCCCACGGCACCTGCCGGTTCCGTCGCCATTAATCCGATTTCCTGGACACGGTCGAATACGACGGCGTCAGCCAACGAAAGTTTGGGCTCATACGTTGAAGTCAACGGTACTTATCAAAAAGTCATGAATCTGGCGGATGCGACGGTCGATTTGGAACGCGGAACCGTTATCTGTTCCACAGTGAATCCGGAGGATTACCGTTCGGCCGAATTGTTCCCGCTCGGTATTTACCACGGCATGGATTATCCGTTTTATTACTATAATTTAAGAGAAAACGCACAGGTGCGGACAGATGCTTATTTGAAAGCCGCCTGATGTCAAACAGGGATGATTTTTCATCTCTTTCTTTTTTATTTTTAAAAACCGCTTGATGTCGCTTTTTATTTTCGGTTAATATTTAAATAATTGAACTGCATTCAATTTCCATCTTTAAGACTTAAAAAGATTATTTGAAAAATTCTGAATTCAGGTGTTAATTTTTATGCAAATGCTTCTCATACACTCGGATTACATCGAGTATGAAACCAAAAAGAAGACGAAGATCGCTGAAGAAATCAGCGATGACATGAAAGCCGGCCGCCTTGAAGAAGCGCTGACGGCATTCATCGCGGTCGAAAAATGCGATGAAGCAAACCCCGACGGCACGGTGGCAGCAGCTGTCTCACAAATTAAAAACACATTGGAGCAGGTCAAGACCGATAAAGTGATGGTTTATCCTTACGCTCACCTCAGTTCCAGCCTCTCCGCTCCCGATATTGGTGTTTCTGTATTAAAAGGCATTGCGGCAGCTCTTGAAGCAGACGGTTTGGAGGTGAAACGCGCACCTTTCGGCTGGTACAAAGCTTTCAAGATCAGCTGCAAAGGTCACCCGCTTTCCGAACTCTCCAAACACATTTGTGTGGATGAAGCAGCGAAAGGCTCCGGCAGCGTTGCTGCTCTCAAAGGCGGTGCCTGCGGATCAACCGTTCAGCTTTCCGAAGACGGTGACGTTGTATCCGAGGCACTCAAAGCCGAAAGCGCGGCGAAATCTTACTTCAAAATCATGGACACGTCCGGTGCGATGCATGATATCGAGGCATTTGACCTGAAAGGTCATGAAAAACTTCAGAAATTCGTCAACTATGAAGTTTCCAAAAATCGGGCGGTCAATGCGCCGCCGCCGCACGTTGAACTTATGAAACGTCTTGAGCTTGCGGATTACGAACCCGGATCCGACTCGGGTAACATGAGATATTATCCCAAAGGCCGTCTCATGAAATCACTGCTTGAAAATTATGTGGTCGAAAGAAGCGTCACGGATTTCGGCGCCATGGAAGTTGAAACGCCGATCATGTATGATATGAACCATCCGACTTTGAAAAAATATCTGGATCGGTTCCCGGCAAGACAGTATTCCATCGAATCCGATAAGCGCCATATGTTCCTCCGGTTCGCTGCCTGTTTCGGCCAGTTCCTTATGAATCACGACATGACGATTTCTTACAGAAATATGCCGTTGAAGATGATTGAACTCACCCGTTACAGTTTCAGAAAAGAACAGCGTGGCGAGCTGGTCGGTCTCCGCCGTCTCCGGGCGTTCACGATGCCGGACATGCACACGCTCTGCCGTGACATGGATGAAGCCAAGGAACAGTTCTTTGAGCAGTATGAATTCTGCATCGATGTTTTGGACCACATCGGAATCGAACTCGGCGACTTTGAAATCGCCATCCGCTTTACCAAGGATTTCTATAACGAAAACAAAGAGCTCATCGAAAAGATGGTTCAAAAAGTCAATAAGCCTGTTCTCGTTGAAATGTGGGATACCCGCTTCTTCTATTTCGTGCTGAAATTCGAATTCAACTTTGTCGACACGTCCGACAAAGCCAGCGCGCTTTCAACCGTTCAGATTGATGTCGAAAACGCGGAGCGTTACGATATTACTTACACGGATTCCGACGGCGAAATCAAACGCCCGACCGTTCTTCACTGCTCACCGAGCGGCGCCATTGAGCGCTGTATTTACGGGCTTCTGGAAAAAGCCGCGATGAACGGTGCCAAGGGCGAAATTTCAACCCTTCCGGTTTGGCTTTCCCCGACACAGGTGCGTTTGATTCCGGTCTCGGACAAACACACGGAAGCTGCCGAAAAAGTCGCATCCGCTCTCAAATACCGCGTTGATTATGATGACCGTGAACTGACGCTCGGTAAAAAAGTGAGGGAAGCCGGAACCGAATGGATTCCGTACACCGTCGTGATCGGCGACAAAGAAGCCGAAACCGGGAAATTGACCGTCACCGTCCGCGCCGAATCGCAGCCGAACAAGCCGTTCCAGCAGGAAATGACGGTTGAAGAACTCAACGACAGAATCGGTCAGGAAATTGCCGGCATGCCTTACAGAGGCTTGGCGCTCCCGAAATACATGTCAAAGAGAGCGAAGTTTGTTTGATTTTTGAATGAAAAGAGCGTCCGCTCTTTTCTGTTTACCTTTTTGAAAAACGATGATAATATTTATGAAAAATCATCAAAAATTGAGATGCTCCGACCGGGATTTGAACCCGAGTCACAGGAGTGAGAGTCCTGGATGATTGGCCGCTACACTATCGGAGCAATTGAAAAACGGTAACGTAAAACAGTTGCTGCAATCCGGGACCTTCCCAAACTGCAAGCAAAAGAGAGATTTATGGTATAAAAAGATTGTTGTAATCCTTTTTCAAACAACGGCAAAAACGCCGCCCGCTGTAAATGAAATCCAAACGGCGAACATCATCATGAACGTGTATTTCAAACCGGCGGCGGTCTTTCCTTTTTTTAATTTGCCGGTCATAAGGCCCGAGAAAAAAGCCTGAATCAAAAGCATGCGATAAATCAATATTGCCGATTCGCCGCCGGTTTCCAAGGGGCTTGTCTGCGACATGAACGCGTTCATGGAATCGAATTGCAGAATCAGGAGAACGGCAATACCGATAAACAATAAAAAAGAGATGAATAAAACGGCACCGTAAACGGATTGTTTGGAATCTCTTTCTTTTTTCAGGTTGACCGCTTCCCGAATATCATAAACGGCGGCATCGATTGATAAATACATTAAACCGCCTGATTTTTCCGCGGCGGAAATAACCGATGCCGCTCTTTGAATCAGTTTCGAATCATACCGTTTGCCGAAACCGTCCAAACATGTGTCAAAAGGGATGCCGGATCTCATTTTTAACCCGATCAGTTTGATTTCATTTTCAAAAAAAGACTCTTTTTTCTTTTTTAGCTTTGAATGCGGCTGATTCGGTTCTTTAGATATTTCCGTTAAAGCTTCCTGAAGTGTTAAGCCGCCGGCGATTAAATCGGAGAGGCTGTGTAAAAAGGCGGGCAGTTTTTCTTCAGCCGTTTCAATCCTTTTCTGATGTTTCTCTTCAAAATAAATATACGGCAAAAAGAACGCGGACGCCGTCAGCAAAAAAATTGTTTCGACGGTTTGAAATGCTGAAAAAATTTTAAAACCGTTTATCAAGTCAGAATTTTTAAAAACGATTTGAATAATTGCAAAAACAATAATGGAAAAAACCATTCCCGGAATAAATGCCGAAGAAGGGGTGAGTTCAAAATAAAAGAACGGGTTTCTTAAAAAATCGAAGAGGAAGCCGTAATCTTCTCTCTTTTTCATCTTTTTCAAAATGGAAAAATCAGTATCTGTCTTCATTTTTTGATTCATATCGTCACCGTTTTGAAATTATGGATTCGCTTGATATACTTTTTGATTTTTTCAAAATCGGCAGCTTTATGATTCCTTATTTTAAGTTCATTTTTATGGATCAGTTGCTTCATTCATATGTGCTCAATTCTTATGTTTCGGTTTCCGTTGTAAAGACCGAATCCGGCAGAATACTTTATCAAGTTTCGGAACCCCTCATCAGTCTTGAACAAAGTATTCTTTTTCAAAAGATATTGTCTCTTCTGGAAGATTCTTTCAATCCCGATTTATTTGAAAAAGAGATGTCTAAAAAAACTGTTCTTCAAAAAGCCGTATCCGATTTGCTGAAAACATATTCAATCCGGCTTTCAGACAAGGATGCCGGTATTTTGAATTATTACATCCGGCGGGATTTTGACGGGTTCGGAAAAGTTCAGCCGTTTTTGGAAGACCCGAATATTGAGGATATTTCATGCAGCGGTGGTAATCTGCCGGTCTATGTTTTTCACAGGGTGTACGGGTCGGTTCAAACAAATATCATTTTGACGCCGGATGAAACGAATGGATCGGTTCGAAAAATGGCGCAGCGGTCGGGGAAGCAAATTTCAGTTGCTGAGCCGATGACGGATGCCGTTCTTCCGGACGGCTCACGCGTTCAATTGACATTCGGCAGCGAAATCACGACAAAAGGCAGCACATTTACAATTAGAAGATTTAATGAAAAACCGTTTACACCTGAAGAATTGGTTCAAAACGGAACTTTTACAGCGGAAACAATGGCTTATCTTTGGCTTTGCATCGAGTCGAATATGAATATGATATTCGCCGGAGGTACCGCCAGCGGAAAAACTACTTCCTTAAACGCGGTCTGCCGTTTTATTCCGATTGATAAAAAAATTGTTTCCATTGAAGATACACGTGAAATCAATCTGCCGCACTTAAATTGGATTTCAGGCGTTTCAAGAGAAAAACACAAATCATATGATGAAAAAACAGCCGGTGAAATCACGCTTTACGATCTGCTTAAAGCGTCTCTTCGGCAGCGGCCCGAATATATTTTGGTCGGCGAAATCCGCGGCTCGGAAGCGTACGTTCTTTTTCAGGCGATGTCAACCGGACATACGACGGTTTCAACGATGCATGCCGAATCTGTTGATACTTTGATTCACCGCCTTGAAAATCCGCCGATGAATGTGCCGCGCGTCATGATTCAAACGTTGGATGTGGCGGTCATATTGGCACAAACGGAAGATCAAGGCCGCTTTTCCAAAAAATGTTTGTCTGTGTTTGAAATTTTAGAAACAGACCCACAAACTTCGGAAATTCTCACGCAGGAAATTTTTAATCGAAACCGTCCGAATGAAAAAATTTATTTCAGGAAATCGGCGGTTTTGGAAAAAACACGAATCCGAAAGGGATGGACAATTGAAAAACTTGAAGAAGAATTCAACCGCCGGATTTCAGAACTTCAATTCCAATCAAGCGGTGAAATAAAATGAATGCAAATTCAAAGTCTGCAGCTAACCGCAAACCGTCAGTCTCCTATCGTTTGTTCGCCAAAGCTGCCGAAAAAATAAAACTTTCTTTTTTGGATCAAAATCTGAAAAAAAGCCGGATTTATGTCCCGTCTGTTCTTTACCGGTCATTTATTTTATTCGTTTCATTTTTAATTGCAGTCCTCGGTTTTTTCTTTGAAATCGCCGTCTTTTCCATGAATCTCGCCGGTCTGGTGGATGCACAACAAACAAAAAAAGCGGCTGTTCTTCTTTGTCTCGGAACTGTTCTGTCAATTCTTTTTATCAGCTTGTTTCTTTTTCTGCTGCCGTATTTTAAAGCGTATGACCGGAAAATCAAAATTGAACAGCAACTGCCCTTTGCCGTTAATTACATGGCGGCCATGTCAATTGCAGATGTTTCAATCGAAGATATTTTTCTTTCCCTGTCCCAAAAAAGAATTCATTCGGTTTATCCGCAATTGTCCGATGAGATGAAAACAATCGCTGTTCAAGTGAATTATTTCGGAAAAGATTATGTGTCAGCGCTTCAGCAATTATCCGAAGAAACATCTTCTCCGATGTTTGCAGGTTTTATCATCAGTTCCAAAAACACGCTGATTTCGGGAGGCAGTTTTCAGAAATTTATCATTTCCAAAAAAAACGAATATCAGAGCCTCGCTTCGCAGCGGAAAGAAAAATATTTTCAAACGCTTGAAATGCTTTCCGAAATTTATATCACCGTTTTCCTAGCGATGCCGCTTTTCTTTATGATTTTGTTTTACACAATAACGCCGCTTTCGGGCCCGCAGACCGGACAGATGACAATGCTGGCTTATCAGCTTGTTCCGTTTTTAGGTATTTTCTTTCTGCTGATTTTAGAAATCATCAATGAAAAAGAAGACGTCTAAATTAAAACAAGATAGTTAAATCATATTCAAAAATAAAAAGAGAAAGAAGCCGGTAACCGGCTTCCGTTTAAACTTTGATCTGTTTCAAATCTTTGACATCCAGATTCTTTTCAACGAGATGCCATTCGATTCCCATCGCTTCGGCAACACCTTTGCCGTAATCCGGGTCGGCGCGGTAACAGTTGACGGCGTGGCGGACTTTGGTCTGCAATGTTGCGTCATGAATGTTCCGGGCCGTGTTTTCCAGAAGCAGTTTCTTTTTGTCCGGCGTCATCAGGCGGAACAATTTTCCCGGCTGGGTGTAATAATCGTTGTCATCTTCACGGAAGTTCCAGTTGTCAATCGGGCCGGTCCAGTCCAAGGCGGGCACTTTGAATTCGGGCTGCTCTTCCCACTCGCCGTAACTGTTCGGTTCGTAGTGGAGCAGACTGCCGTAATTGCCGTCAACGCGCATTTGGCCGTCGCGGTGGTAACTGTGGTAACCGCAGCGCGGACGGTTGACGGGGATCTGGTAATGGTTGACACCGAGTCTGTAGCGCTGGGCGTCGCCGTAAGAGAACAAACGTCCCTGAAGCATTTTGTCAGGTGAAAAGCTGATTCCCGGGACGACGTGTGCCGGATTGAAAGCCGCCTGCTCGACATCGGCGAAATAATTCTCCGGGTTTTTGTTGAGTTCCACGACACCGACTTCAATGAGCGGGTATTCGCCGTGATACCAGACTTTTGTCAAGTCAAACGGATTGTACGGCATATTTTTGGCCTGTTCGTCGGTCATGACTTGAATAAACACTGTCCAGCGCGGGAAATCGCCTCTTTCAATGCTTTCATACAAGTCGCGCTGGTTGCTTTCACGGTCCATACCGACAACTTTAGCGGCTTCTTCATCCGAAAGATTCTGAATTCCCTGCTGTGTCGTTAAATGGAATTTGACCCAGACACGCTTGTTTTCGGCATTGATCATGCTGTACGCGTGGCTGGAAAAACCGTGCATATGCCGGTAAGAACGCGGAATGCCGCGGTCACTCATTGTGATTGTCACCTGATGAAGCGCTTCGGGGAGAAGCGTCCACCAGTCCCAGTTGTTTTTCGGGCTTCTCATATTAGTTCTCGGATCACGTTTCACAACGTGATTGAGGTCGGGGAATTTCAAAGGGTCACGGATGAAAAAAACGGGGGTATTGTTGCCGACAAGATCCCAGTTTCCTTCTTCTGTGTAAAATTTCATGGCAAAACCGCGGATATCGCGTTCCGCATCGGCGGCCCCGCGTTCACCGGCCACGGTGGAGAAGCGGATAAACATCTCGGTTTTTTTGCCGATTTCCGAGAAAATCTTGGCTTTTGTGTATCTTGTAATGTCCTGCGTCACGGTAAATGTACCGAATGCCCCGGATCCTTTGGCGTGCATACGTCTTTCCGGAATCAGTTCACGGTCAAAATGCGCCAGCTTTTCAAGGTACCAGACATCCTGTAAAACAACGGGGCCGCGCGGACCGGCCGTGGCAATATTGTTGTTGTCGGCGACGGGCGCGCCGTTGATTGAAGTTAATTTATGTGAGTCGTGCATCGGATTTTTCATTTCTTTTGTGTCTTGATTTTGCTTATCCAAAAGGATCACCTCGATTGAGTCAAACGAAATATATCAAAGTATAATATGCTATAATCAATATATAATTATTTGATAAAATCATTCATGTTGTTTTTTAAATAAAAATCAAATTATAATTGAGTACTTATTTCTATATATACTTCATTTTTGAAAAAACAAAAAGAATAAAAAGAAAACGGTCTTTATGAAATCCAAAAAAGGCGATTGAATGGGTCAATACAACAGGCAGATGAAATTTTCAAATAAAGCGGCCAACGTTTCCGATCCGTCCCCGGGCGGAAAAAAAGATGTCCGCCTTTACCTTTATTATGCCCATCAATGCGACCCGAGAAAATGCAGCGGCAAAAAGCTGGTCAAATTCGATTTAGCGCGTCAATATGAAAATATCGGCGAAACGCCGCGAGGCGCTATTCTCATGGATCCGACGGCCGAACAGGCGCTCTCACGCGCCGACAGCCTGAAAAAAGGCATTATCGTTTTGGATTGTTCGTGGGAGCATTTTGAAGAAATGTTTCCGCTTTTGGATAAGTTTGATTTGCAGCGCCGGGCGCTTCCTTATCTGCTGGCGGCAAATCCCGTGAATTACGGCCGCCCCTTTCAGCTCAATTCCGCGGAAGCATTCGCGGCCGCGCTTTACATTACGGGACAAAAAGAACAGGCTGAAAGGGTTCTTTCCAAATTCAAATGGGGACATTCTTTTTTTGAATTGAACGAAGAACCGCTCAACGATTACGCAGCCGCCAAAAACAGTGCGGAAGTTGTTGAGGCGCAAAGTATGTACATTGATTAAATTTGACGGAACAGATCTGCATGATAGATTTAATAAATTCATTATCGTTTGATGCTAAACTCTCTCTAATAATAC
>CAYUQC010000032.1:0-19918 GCA_964446755.1 uncultured Methanosarcinales archaeon | reverse complement strand
ATCAGAACGCAGTTTGATGTCTCCGTTGCGGCCGACCGTCGCGCTGAAAAACGGCTTCTCTGATATAAAAACATCAACATCCTTTCCGGAAAATTCGGGAACCTTGAGAATAAAATGCTTTTTTGTTTTTTCAAAGATCGGAATAACATATTCGGGATTGTTGCCGTTTTCATCAGTAATATTATCATAGCCGCGGAAATCACCGGCATCAAATCCGTCCCGGGCCGAATTCTTTTTGCCGCGGCTGAATGAGAAATCATCATCGAAGTCCTCGGTTCTTTTTTTGCGGCCGAAATACTGCGCCGGCATTTCCCGAACGTCTATACGGAGACCGGTATTCGCCTCAATGCGGTTAATCGTGTCACCGCCGCGGCCTATGATTTTCTTTTTATCTGTTGTTTTGACTTTGACAACAGCGCTTGTATCGGAAACGAGTTCAACTTCAAACGGACCGGAAGTATAACGCTCGATCTCTTCGGCAAGCCTGTCTTCCGTTTCCGCCCAAAACGGTTTTCTTTCTGCAGGTGACACGGCGCCTCCCGGACCGACAGGCATCACAACAACCTGCTCGCCGTACGTATAAATTTCAAACTCGGTTTTTCCGGAAGACATCTCGCTGACAATAATGACGGGGCGCGCCAAATCCGCTTCCATCATGCCGTGCGGCACTTTGACGGTAAATACTAAAGTATAAACCTGAGCGATCTGCCCCTTGTCGATGAAAATAACCGTGTCAACAACCTGCGGAATCACGCCGAGCTCGATTCTGCCGATCAGTCTCTGAACCGCGTCAATCGCACGCGTTGCGTGGACAACACCAATCATGCCGACACCCGCCAAACGCATATCGGCAAACAGCATGAAATCCTGCGTTTTCCGGACTTCATCATAAATCGTGTAATCGGGACGGACGAGCAGCAGGAGATCCGCCGTATTTTCCATTTTACCTTCCAGCGGCGCATATTGTGTAATTTCCGTCGGCACCTGAAGGTCGCGCGGAGATTCCATTGTTTTGACAACATTTCCGTTTTCCAGCAGGAATTTAGCGACGGACGCGGAAAAAGTGGATTTGCCGGCGCCCGGGGATCCTGCAATCAAAACGCCGCGCTGCTGCAGAATACGTTCTTTGAGAACGTCGCTTGCCTGATATTTTTCAAAATCTACATTTGCTATCGGACGGACAACCGTGATTTCAAAGTCATCCGAAAACGGAGCTTCCGTGATTGCAATACGCATATCGCGGACCTGAAGAATCAAAGCCCCCGTGTATTCCATTTCGATAAAGGATTCGGCATCGATTTTCGTGAAATGAACCAACTCTGATTTAATGTGTTCAAGTTCTCCCGCCGTGCATACAGTGTCCCGGATGGGAACATATTTCATTTCCCCGACGGAACCGCGTTTAGCCATCGGCGTGACTTTTGTTTTCAAATGAACGGACATCGTTTGAGTATCGAAAAACGAAAGAACGGACAGCTCGGAAATATCGGCATCCGTTTCACGAATGACCGGCGGGATGTAGTCAACACTCAGTCCGCGGGCTTTACCTACAACCGCCTGCACTTTATCGGAAGTGACGAAAAGGCCGCCGGTATTCATTGCCGTTTGGCGGATCAGAGCATCCACTTCCCCGAGCTTAGCATCTTTGATTTGATGAACGGTCGGCCGACTGCCCTCAAATTTCAAATGGACTTCACCCGCTTCATCCATCTGCCGGAGAATCAGAAGTTCATCAATCCCGTAAACGCCTGTTTCTCTTTTGCTGTCGGCCTGATTTTCAAGTTCGGCTAAAACGGCTTCGGGAATGACGACGGTTAAAACATCATTTTCAACTGGTTTGTACCGGCCTTCGCGAACGGCTTTCGACAAAACGCCATCGATAACGGCACTGGTATCCCCGACAATTATTTCAACGGCAAATTGCCGACCGGAATCGTAACTGAATTCGAATTCATCAGATTGGATTTCAGAACTCCGGAATGTTTTCTTTGGCGCGGAAGAAATTTTGGAAACAGAAGTTTTTCGTGTTGTCATAAATGAAAACAGGTCTTAATGCTATAATAAGTTGTTTTGAAAAAAAGAAAAAGAACGGCACACCGCCGTTCTATGGAATTTGAATTATGAAACAATTGTCAATACATATGTTTTGCTTGCACTGAAAGTGTATTCACCTGTCGCAGAACTGCCGTCAATGTAAACAGTTCCGGAGGATGCCGTGAATGTATCTCTGGAATTGAGATCGGCAACAAAATAGTATGTTCCTTGTTGCAAATCTAATCCTTGGACAGAGGTTAAGGTAATACCCGCAGGAACAGTGATTTTAAGAACGGCGGATTCCAAAACATAGATGTTGTAAACCGTTCCGTCTGCTGCAGTTACATTAACAGTAACTGTTGAAGGAGACGCGATTCCCCCTTGCTGCAACCCGGAAATAGAAGACTGCATTTCAATGGTGACGGTATTGCCGGAAGGTGTTGAAGAAGCGACAGCGCCCGAATTGAGGACTTCGGTTCCGCAAACAGATTTTCCAATGTCTACCTTTATTTCTTTACCGCCGATTTCACTTGAAGGAACGTAAATGTAAATATTACGGTCAGCACCTAAATTTTGATCAACAACAAGCTTATTTCCGTCTTCATCTGTTGCAACTGCTTTCTTTTCAAACGTTGCATTTACGGTATAGGTTTGAGCAGTAACGGCTGCTTGGGTTTCATATGTATTCGGTCCTGTTTGAGTCAGGGGAACCGCAACGTCTGCCGAAGTATTCACTGTCAATGTGCCGACATTGCCGGAAACCGGAACCAAAGTGAACAGAATTCTCTTTTGTTCGGTGACAAAATTTTTAGAAGAACCGGCATTGACAACACCTTCCGTGTAGACACGCGTATCACCGCCCTCCGCAATTTCAATCAGTTTTAAGGATCCGCCGGGGCCGGCCGATGCTTTCCATGCAGCTGATGCATAAAAAGAGACTTGATAAACAATACCGCCGACTGTAACGTTCAAATCGGGAGTTTCCCACGAAGTCGTAGAGCCGGTTAAAAATTCAACTTTTACGGTTTTGCCGCTGAACGTTGTGTTGGACTCATTGATTAAAGACGTGGACAATACATCAACATCCGTAACTGTACCGAGCATTGTCAATGTCAGCGGTGTGCCTGCACTGATTTCAGTTGAAGGAACATAAACATACACTTTTTTGACGTTAGGGTCATCAGAATCAGCAATGGGGTCAACAACAACAGGGTTACCGTTTAATGAAGCGGCCGGAGTTTGAGAAGAAGAACCGCGGCTGCCTCCCCCTCCGCCGCTGCTTTGATTGGCATAAATAACATCTGTGGATTTATTGGTTGTGTTATTTGAAGAGGTGTTATTGGAGGTATTTGTTGTGTTGTTTGACGTATTGTTGGACGTGTTAGTACTGTTGTTGGTTGTGTTATTTGTTGTGTTGTTGTCATTGTTGTTGCCGAGACATCCCGCCCCGACAATACCAATAACAGCAAAGAGAATAATGAAAATCATCAGATATTGCTTTTTTTTGAATGCCATGTTACAGACCCCATGAAATGGTGAAAGTATTGTTTATGAATTAAGAGGCTGACTCTTAATGTAAATAATAAAATGAAATTGGTGCATATATATATTTGCACAAAGTAAATAGAAAAAATCAAAAATAAATACATTTGAAGAATTATATAACAATAATTCGCATTTTTACAAACAGAGTATATGATAATTGCATTAATATAATAGACTTGAAATTCAAAAAATAGAAATCACCGGTTGTAAAAATGAAAACAAACGGATGAACAATTAATAAACGTCTTTTTCATCGAAAACTTTTTCCCCGACGATTCTTCCGTCAACAGTCCGATAGAAACATGACCTGTAACCGTTGTGACAGGCACCTCCTTCTTGATTGACTTCCAATAACAGGCAATCGGCATCACAGTCAAAATAAATCTGTTTCACATGCTGAAAATGTCCGGAGGTTTCCCCCTTTTTCCATAAAGATTGACGGCTCCGGCTCCAGTAATGCGCTATTTTGGATTCCAGAGTCAATTTCAGTGCTTCTTCATTCATGTAAGCAAACATGAGAACTTCTTTTGATTCGGCATCCTGAACGATTGCAGGAATCAAACCGTTTTCCAATTTAAATTGAGACAAATCAGCTGCATCGAATGAATTATCGCTGTCGCAGCCGCATTTAGAATTATCCATGTTTGAAAAGCCGTTTGATGAGTATATATAATTTTCGTTTTTGAAAAAAAGAGAAGCGGTATATAAAGGAATGACTGATGTACGTTTGTGAAATGCAATGGCTTCGAATTTCACAACAGGCATTCCCGAAATTGACCGTTTGACGGGAAATAAGATCGGAAACGGGTCGTTTCTCTTGTTGTCCGGAAATGATGATGAAGGAATCGCCGCTTTTTCGGCAGAGATTGAAAAATCACATGGGAGGACTGCCGATAAAGAAATATCTGAAAAAAACGGCTGTGTGTTTTTAAAAATAACGCCTGAAAACAGGCATTGTTGGAAAGAAATATGCAGCCGGATTTTCGAAAGTAAAAAGATACAAATCAAACCGACCGCTTTTGAACCGAATCACCCCGCATCCCGGAATAAACAAAAAGACATTGCTGAGAGGGCATTGGAAAGAATCATTTTCATAGACAGTCTCACCGAGCTGTTTCAAACCGCAAATCCCGGCAAAAGGTGTGCCGTTCACTATGAATCATGCCGCCTTATTTCTTATATAAAGGAACTGAAAGATGCCGTCAGCTCGCAAAATGAAGAACTTACAATTTGCGGGAGCCAATCTTAGATGATTATCGGATGCCTTCACAGCAATATTCTCTCAGAAAAAACGGAAGAGCGGCTGAATCATTTGGCAGATGCGCGAATGACATTTCAAATTAAAGAAAACGGCGGCAAATTTGAACGGCAGATCCTTATTTACAAATACAAAGGCGGCAATGCAGGCGGAAACATATTGAAATATACAATTGAGAACGGCAGAATTCAAATTGAGGATAAAAAAAGAATTTATTAAGGAGATGCCCGTTACTTCTCTTTCAGAATAATATTGAGAGGGAAAACGAATGGAAAATAATTTTGATTTAAGGGCCGGCAGCATAACACTCCCGAACCCGATTGTTTTGTCGGCCATGGCGGGCGTCACGGACAGCAAATTTGCGGCATCAAATGCGAAAAATGCGGGACTTGTTGTTCTGGGCGCTTATAATTTAGACGCGGCGTCTGAAGCAGCCGGAAAAGAAGCCGCAGCACGCGGCAGGACAGAGTTTACGGCAGGCCCGGACGTCAACGGTGACGTGTTTATTCAGATTGAAAATGAAATGGATGCGGTCATTGCAGAAATGCCCGGAACGGTGCCTGCGGTCAGCGTCAGAAGCACAACTTTGGAACCTTTGATAAAGGCGGCGGAATTGATTAAAAGCAAGAATGCCGTCATGGAGCTGGACATTCATTGCCGGCAGCCGGAATTTACGGAACGCGGATTGGGACAGGCACTTTTAAAAGAAACGCCGAAACTGGCGGAAATGATTCAAAAAATAAAAGAAACGGGCGTCGTTCTGTCTGTTAAATTCAGAACAAACGTTGTCAATCCGGGAATGGCGGCCGAGTTCTTTGATGCCGCAGGTGCGGATATCATTCATGCCGACGCCATGATTGAAGGAAAGGGCGCGGATTTGGAAGCGATTGCCGACATTCGGAATGCCACCCGAAAACTTGTGATTGCCAACAACTCTGTGGATGATTTCGATGCCGCGCTGGATTTCTTCTCCAGCGGCGCCGATATGGTTTCCGTTGCCCGCGCCGCTGCCGATGATCCTGAATTCATACCGCATCTGGTTAAAAAAATAACGGAATATCAGCAGGAAACTGGATGGTATAATGCTCCCAAACATGTCTGTAAACGCGGGGACAACCGCGGCCTCGCCTTCTGCTGCCCGCCCGTCAAATACTGCAGTCTGCTCAAGAAAATAGAAAACGTCGGGTTCACATCGGAAGAATTCATTCAGCTGAAACAGAATTCGGTCAAAGGAACACCTCTTGAAGACGGCAAAGACACCTGTTTCGGAAGTTTGGTCTGGTGCTGCAAAGGTACAAAACCCTGTTACTACCGCGACGGATCACTTTCGCAGCTCGGAATTTCCTTGGAAGAATACATGAAAATGAAAAAAGAGCTGTCTGAAAAAATCTTAAACGCGATCGATGAAAAGAAAGCTGCTGTTTCAGATTAAATAATAATGAGGCGGAGCGATTGAATGATTCAAATCCCGTTCAGTGAAGAAATTGCCGTTTCAGCGACGCTTTCCATGGTTTTGGAAGCTTCATCTTATCCCAAACCGGGAAATGTTCACCGGCTTCAGGATTATAAAGACACGTCATTTGAACACTTTTTAGCATCCGCTTTATCCGTACAGTCCGTTTTTTTAAAAAGCGCCGATTTACCGGCCGGGAATGAACATCCGGCTTTCGGCCCGCTTTTTTATGAAGCGGTTTTAAAAAGCCAATCCTTACAAAGCGGCGGAAACACGCATTTCGGAACATTTATCCTTCTTTTGCCGCTTGCATCGGCGGCCGGATCAATTCTCAAAGACCGCGAAAGCGATAACCGATCAGGGAGAGAAATCAAAAATGCCCTGCCGGAGAAAGCATTTGAAATTTGCCGGACAACAACCGCGGAAGATGCCGTTTGCTTTTACAAAGCATTCGCAGCACTGTCGGTTCCGGTCCGTAAAACCCAAAAAGGAAAAAAGGAAGAGGAATTGGATTTAAAAAGTGCCGCCGCCGTTGAGAAAATCAGAAACGAAAACATCCCGCTCTATGAATTAATGGCCATGGGTGCCGGAAGAGATATGGTTGCCGCGGAATGGACCAACGGATTTGAAAAATCAAAACGGTTTTCCCGAAAGCTTTGGAAAAATAAAGCACGGTTTGAAACACATCCCGGCAAATGTTTCGGAAGTGTCATCAACAGCGCCGTTGTGTACACATTTTTAGAATTCCTGGCCGAATATCCCGATACGTTCATCGCTACGAAATCGGATGATAAAGCCGCTTTAAAGGTTCAGAAAAAAGCGGCAAAAATATTGAAGAAATCAAAGAAATCCAAAAACCTGAAAAAAATAATTCCCGATATTCAAAAATTTGACCGGAAACTCAGAAAGAAAAAAATCAATCCCGGATCGCTGGCCGACATTACGGCTGCCGGCATATTTATCGCGCTCGCTGAAGGATTGAAAATTTAAAGGACCGACAGGCATGGAAGAAACGTCAGAAAACTTAAAGCGGATGGCAAAATTCGGAATTTCGGAAGGGATTTCCGAAATCATCCTGACAACAAAAAACGTACCGGATTCGGATAAAAAATCAAATGCCGCCCCGTTCGGAATCATCTGGAAAAATGACAGGATGTTTCTGCACCTGTTTAAAGGGTCCGCAACCTACGGAAATTTAATGCGGGAAGATTACTTTGCCGCAAACATGACGGATGATGCCGTTATTTATGCAGAGTCAACGTTTTACGATTTGAAAGACGGTGAATTCGATACGGCGCCTCATATTGAAGAAAACGGAGAAGAGCAAAAAACAATTACAATCCCCGTTCTTAGAAATGCGGACAGAGTTGTTTTGTTCAAATGCGTCCGCCGTTTGGAAGCCGTTGATTCCGTTATTATTGATATTGAACCGATCGACTTCTTTATTTTAAATGCCGAAAAGGAAGGATTTGTGTTCAACCGCGGTTTTCATTCGGTTGTCGAAGCCTGTATTCACCTGACGCGGTATGAACTCACAAGAGATGACGTTTACATTGATTACATCCGCAGCCACCAAAAAATCATTCAAAAATGCGGCCGCAAACGGGACAAAGAAGGATTTTTAATTGTCAAAAGAAAATTAATGGAACTGGAAACCGCCGGCCGTTTTGAATAAATTAATTGTCAAAGGTCGCTGCTTCTTTTTTATTGCTGTCGGAAGAAACGGCGGTTTTCCGGGACGGATTTTTTTGAATAATATCCAGAATTTCACTGAGGTTGTTCAGTTTGTAATCCGGTTCAAAAAAGAAATCACGGTCGTGATCATTGCGGTCGCCGTAAGCGGCATATGCGGTCACCATTCCGATTTTTTTAGCCGGCGCAATGTCGCGGCGGAGACTGTCACCGATATACATGGATTCGGCGGCTTCGGCGCCCGTCCGGTTCAGAGCAAACTCAAACGCGCCGAGATCGGGCTTTTTCTTGCCGGACATGTCATACGCAATGACATCGTCAACCAATCCGTCCAATTTCACGCGCTTCATTCGGCGGTAAGCATTCTCAGTATCGGCATCCGTGACAATAATAAAAGAGCGTCCCATGTCTTTGACGGTTTCAATCGTCTCGCGGACGCCGTCGTAGAGCTCGACATTTTCAACTTTGACATCTTCATAAATGCTGCAGCATTCCTCAAAAAGGGGTTCGGAGAAAATATATTTCTCTTTCAGATAATCTTCGATATTTTCCAGATTTTCAAATCCGTAAATACCGCGCAGGAAATAAGAAAGCATTTCAAGAGAATCACCTGTTCCGATTCTGTCAACGACGGCGGCGCAGGCCTCGACTTTGGCATGAACAAAATCAAAAAGCGTATTGTCCATATCTGAAAAGATGTATTGAAGTTCTTGTTTCTCATTTTTCGGCATTTAAAAATCCCTTTTCGTTATTGAATTATTCAAAATGATTACCGACAACATAATAAAGTTATCGGAAATCAGAGAAAATGGGTGTGAGAGGCATCATAAAAGGAACTCTTCCCCGACATCCAAACAATTCAGACAGCAGGTGATTTCACCGTCATCTTCCAGCCGGCAGATGGCGCGGTAAGGCTCACCCAGCGGTTCCTGCCCCATTTTATAAGTACCGTAATGCATCGGAATCAGATGTTTTACGCCGAGTATCTTTGCCGCTTCGGCTGCTTCATCTGGAGAAATATGCGCAAATTCCGCGACGGACCGCGGCGTATATGCGCCGATCGGAAGAATGGCATAATCAATGGAAGGAAACAGTTCGGCAACCGATTCGAAATGAGAACCCCATGCCGTGTCGCCGCCGAAATAAACGGTTTTGCCGTTGCTGCGGATGATGAAACTTCCCCACAGTTTGTCGTTGCTGTCAAGAATGTGCATTCTGGACCAATGGAAACTCGGCAGGAAATAAACCTCGACGCCGGGCATCGTTTTGTACTGCTGATACCAACCGGCTTCCTGATAATTCTTTGTGAAATACTTGACATAACTGCCGCCGTTGAGGGGAAGTAATGCCTGCGTCTTTTTATTGCCTTTGAAAATTTTATAAAGCGACCGCGTATCGGCGTGGTCATGATGCATATGTGAAATCAAAACATAATCGACGAATTTGAATTCCCCAATATCGCACGGAATCGGGACCATGCGCGGGCGTGTCGGAAAACCGAAATAAGACGGATCCGTCAGGAAAGTGACGCCGCCCAAACGGATAAAAAAAGAAGCGTGGCCGAGCCAAACAATCATGTCTTCATCCGACTTGATAAAATCATCGTTCGGACAGAAACCGAGACGGTAAGTATCGTTTTTGCGCGCTTCGCGCTGCGGATTATTAAATCTGGATTTCAGGAAATCCGCCATTTTGACGTGAGCCGGCTTTTCGTTCAAAAAGGAACGGCCTTTCATCGGATTTCCTTTCCAGCCTTCTTTAATAATCGGAAGATTGGGATTGGAGAGATAATCTTTTGTCAAAATAACACCTTTCGTTTTTAAAAATTTAAGAAAAATAATTATGCTTAGAAGTATAAAATATAGAATAGAATATAAACTTTCTTAATTTCGGGAAGTTTTTATAAAATGCGGGTAATGTTTATTCCAAACGAAGAGAGGAAATAAATGAAAATCATCGGAATACTCGGAAGTGCGCGGGAAAACGGCAGCACGAATTATTTAATCAAAGAAATGATGAAAGAGCCGGCAGCCAAAGGTGCCGAGATGAAAATATATAATTTGGCGAAGATGAATATCGGCAGCTGTTTCGGCTGTGAAGCCTGCCGGAAAACGGGAAGCTGTGTCCGCAAAGACGACATGCATACGTTGTATGACGAACTGAAGACGGCAGATGCTGTCATTTTCGGAACGCCGATTTATATGGGCGAAATGACGGGGCAGCTGAAAACATTCATCGACCGGTGTTTTGCTTTAAAAGATGCCGACCGCAACTCGCTGATTCCTGCCGGTAAAAAAATGGCGGTTATCATTACACAGGGAGCACCCATGCCGGAACATTACGAAAAAACACCTGAGAGAATCAATTACATTTTTCAGGGATACGGTTACGTTCCTGCCGGAACGGTGACCGCCGTCAGTGTTCATAATACGGAAGAACTGCTGAAAGACGAAACGGTTTTGAAAAAAGCGCGGGAAATCGGGAAACAATTAATATAAGCAAAGACATAAAAGAAAGCGTTATTAGAAATAATTACGAAATAGGTTTTAAAAACGAGGTGGATTCTTTGAAAGAGTGTATGAGCGACGATATGAAGAGAAAGATTTCCGAGCATCCGTGTTACTCTCCGGAAGCGCAGCACAAATTCGGAAGACTTCATTTGGCTGTTGCGCCGTCCTGTAATATTCAATGCAATTACTGTGACCGGAAATTTGACTGCATCAATGAAAGCCGTCCCGGCGTGACCAGCGAAGTCGTTTCTCCCGAAAAAGCATTGGACAGGACGTCTCAAATTTTAAAACAGAATCCGTTCATCCGTGTCGTCGGCATCGCGGGGCCGGGAGATCCGCTGGACAATGACGAGACTTTTGAAACATTCCGCCTTATCCGCGAAAAATTCCCCGATGTCACGCTCTGTGTCAGTACAAACGGGCTTCTGCTGGCTGACAGATTTGACGAGCTGGCTGAATCCGATGTGGAGACACTGACTGTTACATTGAACGCTGTTGACTCTGAAATTCAAAAAAACATCATCAGCATGGTTTATTATAACGGCAAAAGATATGAGGGAAAAGAAGCGGCTGAAATTTTGATTCGGAATCAGCTTAAAGGGATTCAAAAAGCTGTTGATGCGGGGATGACCGTTAAAATCAACACCGTACTGATTCCCGGGATCAATGACAAACACATCATCGACGTTGCCAAAAAGATGAATGAAATGGGCGTTTACATCATGAATATCATGCCGCTGATCAACCAGGCTGCATTCAAAGACATTATTCCGCCGACGGAGCAGGAAAGAAAAGCTGTTCAGGATGCCTGCGCGCCGTATGTGAAACAGATGAGACATTGCCGCCAGTGCCGCTCGGACGCTTACGGCCTGCTCGGCAATGATTTGTCGACGGGAAAACAGCCCGAAGTCACGGAATTGAAAACGGTTGCGGTTTCAAAAAATGACGGGGAAAATTAAGGAGCGGAAATGTGTCAAATTTGAACCGATATTCCGGCGATTTACAAAAGCTTGCCGACTCCATCCGCACCTTTGACGGCACCTCCCGGAAAGGTCCGATCGCTTCCGTCTCGGAAATTTTTAAAGACGTTGCCGGTGCGTACGGCGGCTGTATCGCCGATTTCGGTGACGATGCGGCAGTCATCGACCTCGGAAACGGTGACGTGATTTTACTGGCTGCCGACGGCATATGGGGCAGGCTGATTGAAAAAAGCCCGTGGTGGGCAGGATTTACATCCGTGATTGTCAACATCAACGATATTGTCGCGATGGGCGGAAAACCGCTTGCAATGGTGGATGTTGTCTCGTCAGCCGACCCTGAAACATTTAAACAGATTTTCAAAGGGATGGCGGAAGGAATACGAAAATTCGGCGTTCCTGTAGTCGGCGGACATACGCATCCCGAAGGAGAAAAATCCCTTTCCGTCGCGATCGTCGGCACCGCCAAAAAAGAACACATCATCCGAAGCGATACCGCAAAACCGGGTGATGTAATCATTTATGCGGTTGACTTAGACGGACGGACCGGACCGAATTCACCGTACAGCTTTGAATCCGTTTCTTCAAAGACGCCCGAAACACTGAGGAAGATGTATGAGGCGCCGCAGACAATCGGCCGTAAACAAGCGGCAACGGCCGGAAAAGATATCAGTAATCCGGGAATGATCGGAACACTCGGCATGCTTTGTGAAACAAGCGGTGTCGGGGCATTTATACGTCTGGCCGATGTAGTGATGCCTGAAGACCCGGAAATTACCGTCGAGAGATGGATGCTGATGCATCCGGGAACCGGATTTGTTTTTACGGCCGAGTCCGGTAAAGCGGAAGAATGCCTGCTTCTTCTGCGTGACGGCGGCATGACGGCTGCGGTTTGCGGAGAAATAACGGCGGAAAAGAAACTTATTATCGCGGATGATAAAAACACGGCCGTTGTCTTTGATTTTGAAAAAGACAAGATTACGGGAATCCGTAAATCACCAGATAATTGAATCAAATTGAACTATAATTCTAATTTTTTAAGATAACAAATCTTACCCGAATATTAACTTTAATATAGCGGACAAAACTTAACTATTGGTTCATGGAACCGATGGCAACTCTTATTGTGATAGGAATTTTGTCAAGTGTTTTTATTTTCGGGTTAAAGACGGGGATCGGTTGCGGTTTTTCAAAAACCGGCTGGAAAGTTGTGTTTGTCTTGTGTCTTTTATACTTCGGTATTGCGCTTGTTGCAGGTTATTTCATGGATGCGATTGATGTCACGTCCTTTATGAGTTCACCGTTAGCATCCGCGATTCATATCACGCTTGCGTTATTCTTATTGGGCGGCGGGATTGTCACAATGAAAAAGTGGCATTCCGGTTGCGATGTATCGAATAAAACTTTTCTGATCATGGTTTTACCGTGTCCTGTCTGCATGGCGGCGCTTCTTGTCTCATGCGTTGCGCTTTCAACGGTTGTTGAACTGGACGGCATTATTATCGGCGCATTGGTCGGCGTTGTTTTTGTGATTTCAATATTAGTGACGACTTTCGCCATGAAAAATCTGAGCAAAATCACGCAAAAACTGCATCTTAATTTTGCCGGCACACCGGATACACTCGGCGCAATCATGGTCTTTATCGGCCTTTTCTATTTGATTGCGGCTATTATGATTCCGGCATACATCGGCGCAAGCGCAGCACGCTCGACGATGCCCGTTGTTTTCGGAACAGCTGAACTTGCGGTTTTAATCGGCGTTTGTCTGCTGATTTTATTCGGTGCAGGCTTAACGGCTGCCGCCGACAGAAGCCGGGAAAAAAACGCAAAAGAACAATAAAAACGGCATTATGAGGATTAAAAATAAATTAAAAGGAGTACAGGGGAAATATGGCAGAGATTGCATTATTATCTGATTTCGGGTCGACCGTTTCATACATCACATACATTTTTTCAAATTCGCTTTTGTATCCGGTCATGATTTTATTGATTTTATTCGTGATTTTATCACTGATTCTGGCCGGTGAATTTATTACGGAATACACACGCCGGCACAGAGATCAAAGAGAGTTGGAAAAAGAAACGCATAAAATATGCAGCATCATGGAATCATCGGCTTCGTCCGAGTCGAAATATAAAGAGGCGGCATCCGTTCTCAGAAATTTTGAAGGAAAACAGACTCAAATGGTCTCTTCTTTTGCAAAAGATGCCGCCGTATCGGTTGAAGAAGGCGACTTGAAACATATTGAAAAAATCGCGGATGATTATGAAGTCCGCATGATGAAAAGAACGGAAAAGACAAGAATCATCACCACTGTCGGCCCGATGCTCGGTCTGATGGGAACATTGATTCCGCTCGGCCCCGCTTTAATCGGTCTGACGGACGGCAACATTGATGAATTGGCAACAAACCTTGTGATTGCGTTCGCGACCACAGTCATCGGTTTATTTGTTGCGGGCATCAGCTTCTGCCTGACCACCATCCGCAACCGCTGGTACTGGCAGGACATGATCGATATTGACTACATCATAGACGCATTGGAGGAAAAGAAATGAGCCGCCATTCCCGGAAAACAAAACGCGGTTCTCTTTTTTCACAAAACAATGTTGATAATCCGATGAACAGTGTCGGCAACGTTTTCGACGTTGCGATGGTTTTTTCCGTTGCTTTGCTTGTTGCGATGGTTATGTCTGCCGGGTTGACCGAACTTTTAACAGATCAGGACATTACGATCGTTAAAAATCCGGGCCAGGAAAATATGCAGATTATTCAAAAAACCGAAGAAGGCATTGAAATCATGGAAATCAATGCCGAAGAACAAATCGGCGGCGGTATCGGCGATATCCTCGGAACGGCATACCGTCTGGAAGACGGGCGTGTCATTTACGTACCGGAAGGAAACAATACGATTGAAAACTCAAGTGCGGCAGACGATGCAACCGCATAAAAACAGTAATAACAGAAAAAGGATTTTTTAATAAATCCTTCATTTTCTTTTTTAATTTAAAAATTAGAATTATCCTTCAAGCCAAATTCTCATTTCCTGTTTCATGAATTTCTCGGCTTCCAGAACATTTTCAAGAGGACCGCGTAAAGCGATAACCGGGGTTTGTGCGACTTCCGGCTCCGTGATCGAAATCAAGCGGTCAACGGCTTCCAGTTCAAACATTTCAACCATGTCCATAATGATTGACATCGGAACACCCATCGGAATAACCAAATCATAAAGGTCTTCCAGCTCGGCGTTTTCACCGGATATTTCTGCCAATTCAAAGCGTTTCCTGTTGATTAAATCATGAAGCGATAATACTTTTGTCATAAATTCCGACTCCTTTGTTTTTTCCTTTTTAAATTTGACTGCACTTGCACTTAATACATTCTTCACCTATTAAAATCATAACGATTCGGATTCAAAAACGCACCCGCAGAAAGAAAGATTCAAGAAGTATGAAGCTGTTAAAGATTTAAAAAGACGTACAATAAGGTGAAACAATGCAGGAATACAAATTAAAGCGCGGTTACACGCCCGACATTGAAAGAATAAGAGATTTGCTGACAGAATGCTTCGGCACGGAAATCAAAGAAGCGGACGGGAAGTTAAAAACATCTTACGGTGTTTTAAAAGAAATCAATGTCTGGATCAGCAATAAAAAGCTCTGTGTCGACACGGTCGCCGACAGTACTGTTACAGATGACGCCGTTATTTTGGATTCGAACAAACGTTTCAGAACCTTTTTGGACAAAGGAACCGGTTATACTTCCAAAGACCGCGTGAAAAACGCCAAAAAAGAAGTCAGCGGCGAGTAAATTTTCAAAACCGATCCAATGAAAAAATAAGAGAAAAAGACTCCGCAAAAGAAAATACCAAAAGATTAATATGAGAGGTATTCCTTTTGGAGTCTGCTTATTTCCGTAAATTTACGGAACAGGCAAACCGTTTTTTAACTAAAATGAAATACAAGCGCCTCAATGGCTTAGAGGTATAGCACTTCCTTGGTAAGGAAGAGGTCGCGGGTTCAAATCCCGCTTGAGGCTTCATATTTTAAGAGGAATACTCCCCCTTTTTTTGTTTTTTAAAAAGCGCTAAACTCTCGTTGTATTGGTTTCTCTTTGAATTTTTTAAAAATATAATTCATTTACATTATGAGAACAAAATTTTAATTCGTAATCCGAGAAAGCTTCATGCCGCTCTCCGCACAACCCGTTTATAATATTTTTCGGATATTTTAAACTCAAAATCGGTTTTCAACTTATATTCGGAGAAATATAATCTGAGACAGATATTAACAACCTCGAAAGGAATACTTTCACCTCGCAATCTAAGGTTTAAAACGTTCGTTTTCCAATCTTTGACTCTGAAGAGTGGTACTTTGATTCTGTGTGAAAGTTGTGAAAAAAGTGACAGATATTATCTGCCGTTTCGCGGCAAACCCAAAGAACCGGTTTGTTTTTGCCGGCGTTACCGGAGAGAATTTACCAAACATGACGGACCGGTAACCCGCTGTATAAATCATGATATGTTTAATGATCAAGAAATAAAACCGTCAAAATACAAAGCAAAAAAAACAGAGTGTAATTACTCTTTTTTTTCTGACATTTAAAATCCGAAAGTATTCCGCGGGAGAATTAATGCTGTCCGAAATGTATCGTTTTCGTTCATACCGGGAGTGGCTGCAATCCTATTATCCGATGCCCGACGGCATTGAACCAGAACAGTTTTTAAGCGATTGTTGACTATATTCAAACATACATTGAGTAAATATCATGCGGAGAGTGATACCATTAATCGAGAGGACTGAAAAAAATAAAAATAGCTGAGTAATTCAGCTTTTAATTTTCATTTTCTTCAGCACCTCTTCGATAAAGGTAGAAAGCAATCGCCGTCAAAAAGATGAAAAAAACAGGTGAGAGAATTGCCGGAAATTCTATCGAATCCGGTGTCGGTTCTGTTTCAAACCCTTCTTCTGAAATTTCCATTCCGGGGCTGATCTTGATTCTGCCGGAAGAATGAGATTTGGAGTTTGTATTTTCCTTTTCATCGGATAGCCACTGTGCGTGCAAAATAACATCGCCTTTAATTTCAAAAGTGTCGCCCGATATAAAACTCTCCCCATTTCCGTTGCTCTGCGTGTCCCAACGGATAAATGGGGTGTTTCCGTTTGCCATTGTTTCATTACTCATAACGGTAACAATGTCATTCAAAATATAATTTCCAGAATCAATCGGAACACCTGTGACATTATCTGCATTCCCTGTATATGTCACATAATAACGGTTCTGCATTTCATCGGGTGCTAAATGCAATGCATCGGCGATAAAAGGCTGCATCTGCCACGACAGAATCGGCAGGAGGTATCTTCGGTATTCATCTTTCTGCCAGTCACTTCTGACAGAAAACGTATCCCAGACACTGCTTTCATCAAATGTATCCCAAACTTCTTCAGAAGTAACGCCGATGCCGTGAAGCTCTGGTTGGGAATTCAAAAACTCACCGTTGTTGGTTATACCGTTCCAATTAAAGTTATTGCTTCCTTGGACATCTCCGGTGGCGGATACGCCGAAAAGGCTGCCGACATCGCTTGTCCCGTTCACATACTGATTCAACGCAAAACTGTTTTGAAGTGACAGTGCCGTTGAGGCGCTGACACCAACCAAACCGCCCGCTTTACCTTCTTCGGTATGAACGCTGTTTGTTGCAATCGTATCTGTGAGAATAATACTGGAACCGTTGGCGAAACCGACCAATCCGCCGGCAATACCGTAAGCAGTCACTGTTCCCGTCGTTGCGAAAGCTTCGGAGATTATACCGTTTGACAAAGCACCGACTAACCCGCCTGCTGTGTGCGTGTCAGCGGTAACATTTCCTTTCGCAAAACTTCGGCTGACGGAAATATTTTCAGCGCTTCCGATTAAGCCGCCGGCATAAGTGTATCCGGAAGTAACATTTCCGTTAAAACTGCTCTGATAAACGGATGATTTTGTTCCGGAAACCGCGCCGATTAATCCGCCGGCATATTCGTTTTCCGAATAAACTTCTTTCACTTCTGCGTGGCTGTTTATTACAGTTATGTTTTCAGCGTTACCGATTAACCCGCCGGCATAATAAGTGCCCTCCGCTTTTACAGAGTCGCCGATAAATGTACAGTTCATTAAAACAGAACTGCCGGCTTTTCCGATCAATCCGCCCGCTTCCTGATATGCTGAAATGTTTCCGGAAATAACGGCACAGTCTATCAATGTGATATTTTGACCGGAGCCGACAAAAGTACCGACCGAGTAATCGCCGCTGACGGAAGCATTTTCGAACCTGATTCCGTCAATGACAGCCTTTTTGGCAAATCTGAAAAATCCGATATTTTCTTCAGATGATTTTTCAATTTTCAAATTGCTGATAACATAATCTTCTTGATTCGTCAGATTACCTTTAAACGGCAGAGATTCGGTGCCGGCAGGTTCAAAAAAAGAATCGCTCAGTACGATATCATCAATTAAAACGTAATCAGCATGTGTGTGCCAAAACTTTTTCTGCCCGGAGCTGTCGGCATCATATTCATATGCACGCGTCCCGATCATTCTCAGCTGTTCTTCATTTTTAATATAGACGGTTGCCGGATAAAAAGCCGTCAACAAAGGGTAACTGTAATCTTCCAGAATGTACCAAACAGAAGAAACTTCGGGCTCACCGCTTGTAATGTTCCAGCCGGCATTTTCAAAAACCGTGATATTTTTCATTTCATCGGTGTTTTTTCCTTTGCCGCCTGAACCGCCGGCAGTTGCGGTTGTTCCTGTGGCGGCATTATCGAAAAACGAATCTGAAAGGACATTTTTGGTTGACACTCCGATCAATCCGCCAATATTTCCCGTTGCCTGGATTGACCCTGCAGCGTAACTGTTTTCAATTGTGACATTTGACCCCGTTGCATTTACATGACCGGCAAATCCGCCTGTTTTGTTTTGCGTGGTACTGACATCACAAACCGAGTAAGTATTGCTGATTCTAATTTCATATTCTTTTGACGTATCATTAACAAAGCCGATAAAACCGCCGGCGGTGTGTTTCGAAAAAACATCCCCTGCGGCGTAACTTTCCTCAACCGTTCCTTTGCAGAGGTGACCGATGAATCCGCCGGCATAAGAACCAACTGCCGTTGTATTTGTAACGGCATAACATTTTCTGATACTGCCGTCGGTCATTTGGCCGATAAATCCGCCGGCTTCGCTGTAAGTTGAAACAGTATTTGAAACAAAACAGTTTTCAATGGTTCCGTTTTTCATTCTTCCGGCAAATCCGCCGGCAACTCCGCTTGAAAAAGTACCGTTATTATAGGCATTTCCTTCTGCATAAACATCGCCAATTGCATAACAGTTTGCAATGATTCCGTTTTGGTATTCGCCGATGAATCCGCCGGCGGTCGTTCCGTTATTAACAACAGCATTTCCCGTTGCATAACAGTCAGAAACATATGTCTGCCCGGGCTCAGATTTTGAAGAGCTTGACTGAGAAATCAATCCGATAAACCCGCCGGTTATCCCGCCGCCGAGAGGGGGTGCATTTTTAGAGGGGACCGTTGTTCCCGTTGCGTTCCCGCTTGAAAAACTGTCACTGATGTAAACGTTGTCGCTTCCTTCAATAAATGAATTTCCGATCAAACCGCCGACAACTGTACGGCCGGAAACGTCACCCGCGGCCGAACAGTTTGTTACGTTTGTATCCGTCATACTGCCGATTAAACCGCCTGCAAAATGAAAATGAGTCTTCACGGAAATATTTGAGTAACAATCCTCGATTGTGCTGTTAACAGCTTTTCCGATCAAACCGCCTGTATTTCCGGCATTAGCCAACCACAAAATTCCGGTCAGCTCAATAGAACCGTTGATGCTGGTACAGTTAATAATGGAAGAGTTATCCGCCTGCCCGACAAGAGATCCGACATTGTTGTGATCCATGATTGTACTGGCGATTTCAATGTTTTCTATTCGGACGTTTTTAATGGTTGCATTCTCAATACATCCGAATAATCCGCTTCCGTTCCCATCCGTTTGCTTTTCCATCGGATCAACGGTTTCGGGAAGGTATGTTAAATTAGAGATTGTATAGCCGTTACCGTCAAATGTTCCGGTAAAAGGTAAGGACTTATTCCGGTTATTCGGGTCCTGCAATGTTCCGATCGGATCCCAAACGGTGTAAGGAGACAGATCAATTTCGTCTGTTAAAATATAATTAGCACTCATATTGTTTCTCATTGCATTGAGATGATCAACATTTTTGATTTGATACGGATTTTCCAAGCTGCCGTCTCCGCCTGCAAACATAATAGTTTCAGCGGATGCCGTTCCGCAAAAACCAAAGGCGGATAAAGTCAAAATCAAACCCAGAATTCCGGTAATTCGATATTTATCGTTATTCATTAATTATTCCTCTTACTGATAAAAATTTTCAATAGTTGC
>CAYUQC010000031.1:630-20076 GCA_964446755.1 uncultured Methanosarcinales archaeon | reverse complement strand
ATAATATATAATTATTTTTATTAAAATGTGTGTAAATAAACCGTTAAAAATCAAGATATAAAAAAATTCAAAATTTAAGAAAAAGTAAAAAACAATGAAAAGAAAAGAAAAGAAAAATGAAAGAATGAAGAGGATTACTCTTCATCTTCCGCCTTGGCTTTCGGTGGTCTACCTCTTTTCTTGACCGGAGCTTCTTCTAAAGTCAGCTCCTCTTCATTATCCAAAACGTTTTCATCATTCCATATACCTTCGTCTTCAGGAGCGCCTGTGAGAATTTGTTCTTCCGCAAGAATATCATCCGGGACAGGTGTTGCACCGGCGAGTTCCGCTTTGTCGGCGGCATTCTTTTGAGATCTGGTTCTCACGGTTTTTTTCTCAACAGATTTGACAAGTTTCGGATCATCGGAGTCAATGGTTCTGGCAATCAAACGAATGTCGCCTGTACCCATTTTAATCGGCTGACCGACAATGACGTTTTCCGTGACACCCTGAAGTTCGTCAACGTTGCCGCGCATACCGGCATCAAGCAAGTGGTTGACAGTCACTTCGAAAGCGGCTCTTGCAAAAACACTGGCTTTTTCGCCTGAAATACCGTGACGTCCGATCTGCTTGACTTCACCGTCGCTGGTCATCAAGTCAGCCACAAGCATAATGTGTCTGATGTCGACGTTCAAACCCTGTTCACGCAGCGTGTTCGTGGCTTCCGTGATGATGGCGTTTCTTGCAGCTTCAATACCGAAAACGGAGAAAATTTCGCTGATATTATTGGTTGTCGTACGCGTCATGTCAACGCCGGGAATCGAAATGATATCCTTTAAAGCGGAGCCTTCCGTGTACAGAACATATTCTTCCGTGTCGCTTCCTTTTCTGAGAACGACACGTTTGATATCTTCAATACCTTTCAAGGTGATATCATTGATTTTCTTAGTCAGCTGGAGCAAATCGCGGTAGCGCTGATCCTTCGGGGTTAAATCAATCTGGAAGTTTTCTTCACTGACTTCAACCATGGCATCCGGAATCTTGTCTTTGAATTTTTCGGCAATTTCCATAAAGACCATGTGTCTTTTGTTCATTGCTTTTTCATTGACATTGATGACGATTTTCATCTGAGCCAAGTCGGTTGTAACGGAAGCAATGTGATCGATCTTGGTTGCTTCAATTTCCCAGGCCACTGACTGCGCTTTGTCACGGTCGAATGCATAATCCGCTTTCCCGTCTTCATCGACGAGTTCCGAATTATTTTTTAAATAAATCGTCATTGTCGGCGTACTCGGAATCTTACGCGCGTCCACGATTTCAATCAAACGCGGCAAACCGAGCGTAACGTTGATTTCTGCCACACCGGCGTAGTGGAAAGTTCTCATGGTCATCTGCGTGCCCGGTTCACCGATGGATTGGGCCGCAACGACACCGGCCGCGTCACACGCCTCAATTTGAGACAGCTTGTAGCCGACCATCACACGGTCAATGATTTCCTGCATTTCTTTTTCCGTCACACCGACCGACGCGGCATCCGCCTGCATCGTCTTCAGAATGTTTTTCGGAAGAGGCAAATCCTGAATCATTGCCTGAATTTCAGCTTCTTTCATTTTTGCCATAATCAGACCTCCTTTCCGGTAACGTTTCTGAATATACGGTGAACAGCTTCGGGTTTCGCGAAGTCACTCTTCGTCGGGTCAATGCCGTCTTCACCGTAAAGGAACTGGACAATCACGCCGCGGGTATCGCGGACAGTGTAGTCAGGCTGCACTTCCAGATCCTGCAAAGCGCTGACCAAACGGCGCTGGAGGTAACCGGATTGAGAAGTACGAACGGCCGTGTCGACCAACCCTTCACGCCCGCCGATAGAGTGGAAGAAGTATTCGGTGGGGTTCAGACCGCTCTTGTAGCTGGATTTAACGAACCCGTGAGCATCGGCACCCAAGTCGCCGCGTTCAAAGTGCGGCAGCGTTCTTTCGCGGTAACCTCTGTTGATACGGGCACCACGAACGGCCTGCTGACCGACACAAGCTGCCATCTGCGTAATGTTCAGGATTGAACCACGGGCACCGGAGCGGGCCATCATCGCAGCAGGGTTTTCGAGACCCATGTGCGCGTCGGCAATCTTACCGGACTTGTCACGGGCACGGCCGAGTTCCTGCATGATACGCATTTCAATGGTTTCATCAAGCGTTCTTCCGGGAAGCGGCTCAAGCTCTTCATCCTTATATGCCTGAATGAGTTTCTGAACTTCTTCTTCAGCGGTTGTTAAAACCATGTCAATCTGAATCTTGGCTTCTTCGGGGATGTCTTCATCGGCAATACCAAAAGAGAGACCTGTTCTCATAACAGCGCGGATGGCGAGTTTTGTGACATCGTCAACGAACTGCGCGCCGCGGGTCGTTCCGTATTCTTTAATAATCGTGTCCAAAATCTGGGCTTTGAACGCACCCATTGCCGTTTCATCAATTGTTCCGGCAATCAGCTCACCGTCTTCGATGATGACATAAGCGTCATTCTTCAGGTCCTCATCCATGTCTTTTGTACCGACATTGGAAGAGAAAGCAATGTTGAGGCCTTCGGGGAGAATCTGGCTGAAAATCTGTTTTCCGGTCCAGTATTCTTCACCGTTGTCATCAATACCTGCCGGCGCCGGGAGTTCACGGATATCCGTCTTTCTGAGCAAGTCGAGCGCATCGTCTTTGTTGATGCGGCCCGTGACAGGGTTATCTTTTCTTGTCAAAAGGAACATACCGGAAATGTGGTCGTGGATACCGCCGACAATCGGACCGCCGAAACGCGGGGACAGGATGTTTTCCTGAACCTGAAGCAAGATTTTTGCTTCGGCGCGGGCTTCTTCGGTCTGCAGGACGTGCATATTCATTTCATCGCCGTCAAAGTCGGCGTTGTAAGGCGGACAGACAGCGGGGTTCATACGGAAAGTCTTTCCGTCCAGAACTTTGACGCTGTGCGCCATGATACTCATCTTGTGCAGAGACGGCTGACGGTTGAAGAGAACAACATCGCCGTCGCGGAGGTGTCTTTCGACAATCCAGCCGTATTCGAGTTTTTCGCACAGGTCTTCCTGATTGATGTCTGTAATTTTGATACGGCCGCCGTCGGAACGAATGACGTAATTCGCGCCCGGATAGTTAGCCGGACCGCGGCGGATGTGTTCTTTCAGGAAATCAACATTGCGTTCGGTCACGTGTTCCGGAATGGTCAGAATGAGCGCGATCGGAAGCGGCACGCCGACTTCATTGATGCTCAAGTCCGGATCCGGAGAAATAACGGTACGGGCAGAGAAGTTGACACGCTTGCCTGACAAACTGCCTCTGAAACGGCCTTCCTTGCCTTTCAAACGCTGGGAAAGCGTCTTGAGCGGGCGGCCGGATCTGTGTCTGGCCGGCGGAATGCCTGAGACGGAGTTGTCAAAGAACGTTGTCACATGGTACTGGAGAAGTTCCCACAAGTCCTCAATAATCAATTGAGGCGCGCCGGCGTCTCTGTTTTCCTGGAATCTCTGGTTGATTCTGATAATATCGACAAGTTTGTGCGTCAAGTCGTCTTCACTGCGCTGGCCGGATTCGAGGGTGATGGACGGGCGGACCGTGACGGGCGGCACCGGAAGGACAGTTAAAATCATCCATTCGGGACGGGCGTTTTCGGGATCCATGCCGATGACACGGATATCTTCATCCGGAATATTCTCAAAGCGGTCACGGATTTCGGTCGGCGTTAAACGTTCGCCGTTTTCGATGTATTCGGTCGGCTTTTCGAATTTGATGTCATTTTGTTCGGCATCGCAGTACGGACATTTCTTGACTTTGGCCGCTTCTTTATAGACTTCGTTGATTAAGTCATCGGGCATGTGGCCGATATCTTTAACGGCTTCAAGCTGCGCGAGATAATCTTCTTTCTGCGCTTCATTCAAAAGCAAACGGCTGCAGTTACCGCAGACGGAGCGAAGCAGCTTGCGGATGGTTTTGTTGAATCCGACGTGAATGACCGGAACGACCAGTTCAATGTGGCCGAAGTGGCCCGGGCATTCGCCTGCCTTGGAGTGGCAGGTTTTACATTTCAATCCGGGGTCAATCACACCGAGACGGGTGTCCATAAGACCCATTTCGATCGGGAATCCGTCTTCATCGTATGTGTCTGCGGTGATGACGTTGGTTGCGCTCATGTTTCTGATTTCTTTCGGGGAAAGTAAACCGAATTTAATCGCGGAGATTCTTTTCGGAATCTGCTGAATTCTTTTTGACATCATGATTACACCGCATCCTCAAGTTCCATTCTCGGCGCGACGCCGAGGGATTTGATTTCGTCAAGCAGGAGCTTGAAGGAATAACTCATTTCAACAAGGTAAATGTCGGTGTCGGCGCCGCAGTTGGGGCAGACCGCCATGTTTCTCTGTCTGTCAAATGTGGCAATCATGCCGCAGTTGCTGCAGACGTATTCTTCATCCTTGTCGGACTCTTCCAATAATCTTTCTTTCAGGCACATCGCCGCGCCGTGACCGACGAGAACGTCACGCTCCATTTCACCGAAACGCAGACCGCCTTCACGGGCACGTCCTTCCGTCGGTTGCCTTGTGAGCACCTGAACGGGACCGCGGGATCTGGCGTGCATTTTTGAAGTGACCATGTGGTGGAGTTTCTGATAGAGAATCACGCCGACGAAAACATCAGCCGGAATCATTTTTCCGGTCACGCCGTCATAGAAGACTTCTTTGCCGGTGTGGGCAAAACCGTATTTCATGAGCGTCTCTCTGAGTTTGTCTTCATCGTCACCGTTTTCTTCGGCAGCGGAGAAAGCTGTCGCGTCAATGCGGCGTCCTTCCATGGAACCGACTTTACCGCCGATCATTTCAAGAACGTGTCCGACCGTCATACGGGACGGAATCGCGTGCGGATTAATCATCAAGTCGGGTGACAAACCGGATTCGGTAAACGGCATATCGGCGATGTTGACTTTCAGGCCGATAACACCTTTCTGACCGTGTCTGGAAGCGAATTTGTCACCGATGTCGGGGATACGCTCATCTCTCACTTTGACTTTGGCCAGTCTTGTACCGTTGATGGATTCGGTCAAAATAACGTTGTCAACGATACCCTTTTCGTTGGAGCGCATTGTGACGGAGCTTTCACGTCTCTGCTGGCTGAATCCTGAATCAAGGCCGCCTGTGTTTTCTTCAAGGAAACGGGGCGGACTGGTCTTACCGATCAGAACCGCATTCGGAGCGGCATATGTTTCGGGATTGACCAAACCGTCTTCATCGAGTTCGGCGTAAGCTTCGGCGCTTCTGGCACCGCGGTATTCGGAGTCGGGAATTTCGAATTTGTCTTCCTGACCGCCGGGGTACCTGCGTTCTTCACCTTCAAACGTACGGACGAAATGGCTGCGGCCGAGACCTCTTTCGATGGAACCTCTGTTGAAAACGAGAGCGTCTTCAATATTGTAGCCTTCGTAAGAGAGGATGGCGACAACGAAGTTCTGGCCGGCGGGTCTGTCATCGAAACCGATGGACTCGCAGGTTTGGGTGTAGGTCATGGCACGCTGCGGATAATGTAAAATGTTGGCGCGCGTATCGGGTCTGAGCTTGTGGTTTGCCGTTGAAACGCCGATACACTGCTTAATCATGGCCGCACCCATCGTACAACGCGGAGCCGCATTGTGTTCGGGATACGGAATCATACCCGTACAGATACCCAAAATCAAATCGGGTGACAGTTCCATGTGTGTGTGGCGGTCGTTCAGTTCTTTTTCGCGAAGCGCCACATAAGCGTTTTCTTCTTCTTCGGCGTCGAGGTATTCGATGAGGCCGAGGTCGACCAAATCTTCAAAACTCAATTCGCCGGTTTTCAATTTTTCAAGGTGTTCTTCCGTGACGAGAATCGCGCCGTTTTCAACGATCAAAAGCGGTCTTCTGGCGCGGCCGATGTCGGCGGAAATAATGACTTCGCCGGTGTGTTCCAGAAAAGCTACGTTGACCTGCTTTGAGAAGTAACCTTTTCTTCTCATTTCACGGATGTTGGAAACGAGCGTAATCGGATCGTCGTGCGTTCCGATCAATTCGCCGTCCAAGAAAATTTTAGATCTGTTCATCATTCGTCAATTCCCCCGTCGTAGTCGATACCGCCTAAGAAGTCGTCATCCATGTCGTCATGTTCTTTTTCGGCAGGCGCAGCATGTGTTTCGGATACTGCTTCTTCCTCTTCGCTGAATTCGCCTTCGGTTTTCTTAATGCCGATGGCTTTTTCCTCGAATTCGCTTTCGAATTCTTCCTTTTCGGCGCTGTCATATTCGACTTCAATGATTTCGGGTTGGATAAACTGGAATTTCTCAACGCCTAAGTTATAAAGCGCCTGTTTGATGGGGTCTGTGTCGTCAACGCCTGTTGAGAGTTCCACCATTTCGGCAAAGTTCTTCACAAGACCGCAGTTCGGACCTTCGGGTGTTTCCGAAGGGCAGAGGCGTCCCCACTGTGTCGGGTGCAAGTCACGCGCTTCGAAGTGCGGCTGGGCACGGGAAAGCGGAGAAATCACACGGCGGAGGTGTGAAAGCGTAGAGATGTGGTCGTTCCGGTCCAAAAGCTGGGAAACACCCGTTCTGCCGCCGACCCAGTTGCCTGTGGCCAACGGGTGCTGCAGGCGGTCGGTCAAAACGTCGGCACGGACGATGGTTGCGACGTTAAGTTCACGGTTTCTCATGCTGGCACGCTCCAACTGATATTTAATATCGCGGGAAAGTTTATTAAAAGAGACACGGAAGAGGTCTTCCATGAGGTCGCCCGCAAGCTTCAGACGTTTGTTGGAGTAGTGGTCTTTATCATCCTCATTACGTTTTCCGAGAGCGAGTTCAAAGCAGGATTCCGCCATTCTGGCAAGGAAGTTGGCTTTTGAAATACGGTCTTCGGGTTTGTCGCCGAGGTGCGGCAATAAATATCTGTCCAAAACATAGTTGGCACGCTTGATTTGATATTCGCGGGCCTGGCCGGCTGCAACACGCATACCGATTTTTTCAATCGCATCCTGCATGGTGTCGACTTCGGCTTCATCTAAGTTTTCAAGCATGAATTTGACGATTTCGGGATCGCTTGAGACGGCTGTCACGACGTCCTGATCAGTGACGATACCGAGCGCGCGGATAAGCGTAATAAAGTTGAGCCTTCCGGTAATGGACGGGAAAGAAACTTCAAGCAAAGATTTGCGTCCGCGCTCAACGACAACGAGTGCACGGTAGCCTTTCTTTTGGGAGAAGACTTTTGCGACTTCGATTTTGTCGCCGTAGCGTTCGCCGTATTCGGTGAGGATTTTGTTCGGCGCAAGGTCTTCAAGCGTCATGACGACACGTTCGGTGCCGCCGACAATGAAATAACCGCCGCAGTCGAGCGGATCTTCGCCGTTTGAGATCTTTTCGTCATCGGACATTCCGATTAAGTTGCAGACCTTGGATTTGAGCATAATCGGAAGCTGGCCGATTTTTGCTTCAATCGGTTCATCCTGCGTTTCCTGACCTTCTTTAACGACCGACATTTCAAGATATAACGGCGCGGAATAAGAAAGATTTCGAAGGCGGGCTTCATTTGGGAAAAGCCTGTTGGTGGCACCGTCCGCTTCACTGACGACCGGATTTTCGACGCGGATTCTGCCGAGCTTCAGATAAGTTCCTTCGATATCCGTCTCGATGATTTGCTGTTCATCTATAATTTTTTGAAGTCCTGTATCCAAGAATTTATTGAACGAATCGATATGATGTTGTACAATTTTGTCTTGCGTGAAATAATATTTCGTCAGGACACGTGTATCTAATGTAATAGTTAGCACCCTCTTGTTGAGTAATTTATATTCGTCTGTCTGTTCAATTTTTGATATTTTGTAAATAACTGTGATCGGTAAGAGATAGTGTTTGATTCGCCGCTTCGGCCCGGTTGACTCAATGAATAAACCCGCAGCATAACAGACCGGTCGGCATTAAATGACAAAAGAAAGAAAAGCGCAAGACCGAAATGTATACGATGCCGTGCTTCAGCGGCATTGTGCGGATGTATATATTATGTGAGTTTTTTGACAGGTCGGTGAGCGGGAGTGCGGGCGATTATAATAGATAATTTTTCCCTTTATTTTCAAACAATATCAAAATAAATCTTTAAACGTTTTTAAACAACGGCATCGATAACGAGCCTGTAGTAGAAAGATTCATCGGCCGTCTGGCTTTTGCGTGAAATTTTCACGACATCGCCGATCTTGGCGCCGATTTCAAGGACAATCGGGTCATCGAATCTGATTTTGGGGAGCTGTTCCTTGTCAATGGCGTATTTTTCAAGCAAAACCGCCACTTCCTCTCCCTCAATAATTTCATGATGCGGGACCGATTCATGATCAAGAAGTTTAAATGTCAAATCTTTTCCTCCGTGAGAAAGACAGTTGGTTCATATTTGATTGCTGCAGCCGCAGATTGCGGAAACGACACGTTTTTTGAAATCATCTTTTTTATATTTTTCATTTTATTTTCGATTCAGGTGCGAAACGATACCGTCAAACATTGATTTAAAACAAAATGACAAGCTTGATTCCATCATCATTGTCAAATATGAAAAAAATGGCGGGCCCATAGGGATTTGAACCCTAGGCCGACTGGTTAAAAGCCAGTCGCTCTGCCTGACTGAGCTATGGGCCCCGTTTGGAAATTGTTTGTCGTATCTGAAGCAGAACCTAGAAACATGTTTGTTGTATTTATATGTTTTGCCTTACGGATTCGTTTTGCGTTTTGGAATGATTAGAAAGAGGAATGTATATAATAAAGAATCTGAATTTAAGAATTCTGTATTTCATGAATGTAAAAACTTAAGAGTGAAGAAAATCATGTTGCTTTTTTCTGTTTATAAACCAAAGCAATACGGAAACTTTAATAAAACCGTAACCGAAAATTAATTTTTGTGATTGAAAATGCCTTTTGAAATTTTAGAAAAAGAAGAGATGGCATCCGGCGTCTGGAAGATGGTGATCGACGCGCCCGATGTTGCTAAAGCCGCCAAAGCCGGTCAATTCGTCATCGTCCGCGCATATGACGACAGTGAAAGAATTCCGCTGACAATCGCCGACATCGACAAAGAGAGAGGAACCATCATGATGTCCGTGCAGGCCCTCGGGAAAGGAACAAAGCAGATTACCAAAATGGAAGTCGGTGAAAGTTTAAAAGACTTTGTCGGCCCGCTCGGAACCCCGGCTGACATCAAGAAGATCGGAACGGTGATTCTCGTCGGCGGCGGTGTCGGCATCGCTCCGATTTATCCGCAGATCAAAGCGTACAAAGAGGCCGGGAACCGTGTGATTACGGTGATCGGCGCCCGCAATAAGGATTTGCTGATGATGGAAAAGGAATTCGAAGCGGCAAGCGATGAACATTATGTGACAACGGATGACGGGTCTAAAGGCCGTCACGGTTTTGTGACCGAAGTTGTCAAAGAACTTTTGGAAAAGCAGAAGGCAGGCGAATATGAAGGAGAAAAGATCGGTCGCGTGGTCGTCATCGGCCCGCCGATTCTGATGAGAGTCGCGACCGATATGATGAAAGAATATCCGGATGTTGAAATCATTGTCAGTATCAATTCCATGATGGTGGACGGGACGGGTATGTGCGGCGGCTGCCGCGTCATTGTCGGCGGCGAGGTCAAGTTCGCCTGCGTTGACGGGCCCGAATTTGACGGTCGGTTGGTGGACTTTGATACCGTTATGAACCGCTTGATGATTTACAAGAAAGACGAATTGGCAGCATCCCAAAAATATGATGATGACTGTGCCGGCGGCATTTGTTCGAAATTATGAGAGGATTGGAAGAGTATGACTTTATTTAACAAAAAAGAAAGAACGGGACGCATTGCCATGCCTGAGCAGCCTGCAAAAGTCCGCCGGCATAATTTTGATGAAGTCGCGCTAGGTTATACGGCCGCCGAAGCAATCGCCGAGGCGTCGCGCTGCATTCAATGCCGTGTGCCGCGCTGTGTTGAAGGGTGTCCGGTCAACGTGAATATCCCCAAATTCATCAAATGCATCGCTGAAGGGGATCCCGAAGGTGCCGCCGAAAAATTATTCGAAACGAATATGCTCCCGGCCATCTGCGGACGTGTCTGTCCGCAGGAAACGCAGTGTGAAGAATTGTGCATCCTCGGCAGAAAAGGTGAACCGATTGCCATCGGCCGCTTGGAAAGATACGCTGCAGATGAAGCACGCGCTGTCGGAAACCGAAGCTGCAAAATCGGCGACGGATCGAAAATCGAAGAAGAGGTTTCCGGCGCAGGCTGCAGCTGCCCGCCGACCGGAAAGACGGTTGCCGTCATCGGTTCAGGCCCTGCCGGTTTAACCGCCGCGGCGGATCTGGCTAAAGCCGGACATAAAGTCACTGTTTTTGAATCCCTTCACCTTCCGGGCGGCGTTTTAACATACGGCATTCCCGGTTTCAGGCTTCCGAAAAATATCGTGAAAGCGGAAATTGATGATGTTCTGGCACTCGGTGTCGAGCTGAAAACCGATTACGTCATCGGCCGAATCAAAACACTGGATGAAATTGCCGGAGAATTCGATGCCGTTTTCCTCGGAACCGGTGCGGGCCTTCCGAACTTTATGGGTATTGAGGGGGAAAATTTAAACGGCGTTTATTCCGCTAATGAATTCCTGACACGTGTGAATTTGATGAAAGCGTATGAACCCGGTGCCGATACAATGATCCGCAAGGGTAAAAACGTCGTCGTTGTCGGCGGCGGCAATGTCGCGATGGATGCGGCACGGTCGGCGCTGCGCCTCGGCGCGGAAAATGTGACGGTCGTTTACCGCCGGAGCGATGCGGAACTTCCGGCACGGCGCGAAGAAATCGAGCATGCCAAACATGAGGGTATTGAATTCTGCCTGCTTGCCAATCCGACCCGAATCATCGGCGATTACGGCGACGGAACACCGCAGGGCAGAAAATTCGACGTTAAAGCCGTCGAATGTATTAAAATGGAGCTCGGCGAGCCCGACGAATCCGGCAGGAGAAGTCCGAAACCCGTGACAGGCTCTGAATTTATGATTGACGCGGATGTCGTGATTATCGCCATCGGCACCTCTCCGAACCCTCTGATTTACGTCGGCGCGACCGGTGTCGAGAAAACAAAACGCGGAACAATCGTTGTTGATGATGATTTACGCTCCACGAAAGAAAACATTTTTGCAGGCGGTGATGTCGTCACCGGCGCAGCAACCGTTATTTCCGCAATGGGCGCGGGTAAAAAGGCGGCTGCCGAAATTGACAAATATTTGATGAGAAAGTGATTGCTTTCTCATTCTTTTCTGTTTTTATTTTTGAGTGAATCTCAAAGATTATTTTCCAAACTGACAGATAGAGTTATGTATAATATTTTAGAATTGATTCTCAATAAGATTATGAAGTGGGGAGAATAAATGAGCGAACGACAGAAATTGTATGATAGAATCAACGCTCTGCATGAGGAAGACGACCACGTCCGAATTATTGAGATCATTACGGAAATTCCCGAAGAGAAACGGGATTACGAACTCATCGGATTTTTGGCGCGCGCGTTTAATAATATTGAAGAATATCAAAAAGCGCTGGACTTACTGAACACAACGGCCGACGAAGGAAAGGAAGACGACCGCTGGCATTTCAGAACAGGTTACGCACACTATTACTTAGATAACCCGGAAGAAGCGAAAGCCTGTTTCAATCGTGTTTTGGAACTGACGCCGGAGGATGAAGATGCATCGCTTTTTCTGAAATGGATCGAAGAAGAAATCGAAGGTGTTGATGAAGAAGACAAAACATTCAAAGAACGTGTTGATGAATTTTGGAATTGGTTTACGGAAAATGAAGAAAAACTCTCCGATTATGTGTCCCGCCGCGAAGAATATGATGCTGAAGAAATCATCGGTTTCGTGTCGGAAGGGGTCGGCTTTATTTCCGAAGACATTCATTTCAACATCGGCGGCGATTTCGAATTAACGTTTGCCGTTGAAGGACGGACTTATCTCTTTTATCTGCTCCCGTATTTGACCTCGCGCCTGCCCGAACAATTCAGAGGAAAATGGAAAATATTTCCGTACATGCAGGGAACAAACGGACAAAGTTTCGGCTTCAAAATGTATGATAAAAACCTGCAGCTGGAAGACGTTAAAGTCAGTGCCGTTTTGAATGAGAGCGGCACATCGTTTGATATCCGCTTTTACAGTGACGTTTTGAACGGTCTTGAGGAGAATGAAGCCTACAATGTTTTTTACATCATGATGGAAATTACGATCGGTGAAGGCCTTTCAAAGATTTATGTCAATGACGCGGAAAGGGTGAGCGGCTTTGAAGACGGTATGTTCCCGTTGACAGAACTGGAACGCAAAATGAAAGACGCCGTCAGCGCCGCCGGCAAAGAACTGATGACGCGCCCCGATGAAAGTTACACAGGATACGGATTTGAACCGGAGGAAAAGGAAGAGCTTCGGTTTGACGTGATTGCCGGCGCCAGTTCGTTTATTGATTTGATCGACGAGTATTACGCCGGTTCGGAAGAAACGCTTGAGCAGCTGCGTGCCTGCGGTGCACGTGCCGGTTTTATCGCATTTCCGTACGGTGAAAACGAAGACCGCGGTGAAATGCTGAATTTGAGATATGAAATGGAAGACAGGCTGCAAAACGAAGTGTTCGGCAAACGCGGCAGCGGCGAAGAAACGGCAATTGTCCTCGGCGGTGCGACAGGAACAGGATCCGTTTACATTGATTTGCTGCTGTACGACGGTTTCAAACCGTTTGACAAGGTTGAAAAGTTTTTGGCGGAATATCCGTACGACTTTTACTTGTCCGAATTCCGTCGGGAATCGGGATTAATTAAACTGACCGGAGACTGAAAAGGAGAAAAAGATGAAGGCGGATGATGACTCTTTAATTGAACAGATCACGGCTTGGCATGAGAATGAAGAACATGACCGTATAATTAAAGCTGTTTTGAAAATTCCCGAAGAGGAACGCGGGTATGAGCTGACTTGTCTTTTGGCGCGCGCTTACAACAATACGGAAGAATATGAAGAAGCGCTCGATTTGCTTTTATCGGTCGGAGACGAAGGAAAACATGATCTGATGTGGTATTTCCGAATCGGTTACGCATATTATTATTTGGAACAGCTGGAGGCCGCCGAAAAAGCCTTTGAACGGGTTTTGAAATCGGATTCGGGAAACAGCGATGCCCGGGATTTCCTCGAATGGACCCGCGAAGAAATCGAAGAAGCCGCCGAAATCAAACCGGAGCAGGAAAAAACCGCGCTGGAACAGATGGTTGAATGGCTATCGCATGAAAATGAACTCGGACAGCCGCCGTCTGAAATCGAGCCTGCCGGAGAATTTGATCTGCACGGTTATCACTATTATATTTACAAGTACAAGAAAACGCCGGAAGACCCGTGGCTGCTCGGCGTCTGCGGCGGTTACGGGCGGCGTGATATGGATCATTGCGGGCATGTCTTCAGTGAAATGGAAGAATATCATCCCGAAACGGCTGAAGAAAAGGCGGTTGAACTTGTTGAAATGGTCCGCAGAGTCTGGAAAGAAGAAGCACAGAAAGAGATAGAGACGCGCAACGGGGACACCCGGGAACAATCGGCCGGTGAATCGCAAACCGGACCGTTTGCTGGGTTTGTTTTGCTGAATTCTTACGATTTTGATCCGGACCAAATCAAAGCGAACTTGAAAAATGACTGGGATATTGTTATCCGCGAAGATTTGGATGAAAATCCCGATGTTTCGAATGACACGACAATGGTTTTCGAAGTCGACGGCATGATGGTTGCCGTCAGTTTTATCGACGCACCCGTTCCGAACGGAGAAGCGGAACATTATGCCAAAACGAATTATATGTGGCCGGAAGCGCCGGAAATCACGAAAACGCATGTCGCCCAGATTTTGCTGGCCGTTATTGACCGTGACCGACCGGCGGTTGAGGCCGCGACGCTGTATACAAAAGTCGCTTCAAGCTGTCTGAAACTGGAAAATGCCGTCGGAATTTATACGTCGGAAACGGTTTTTCAGCCGGAGTTTTATATCGATGTGGCTGATCTGATCAATGAAGGCGATTTACCGATTCTGAATTGGATTTATTTCGGCATCTACACATCCGAAAAGGGAACCGGCGGATATACTTACGGGCTGCGGATGTTCGGAAAGGAAGAAATCGAAATTATCAACAGCACGGCAATGCCCGACACTGTTCACGACTTTTTGATCGATATCGTTTATTATATTTTATCAAATGATATCACTCTGGAAGACGGCGAAACCATCGGTTTTACGGAATTTCAGAAACTGAAAATAAAGAAATCAAAAGGCGTCGCAATTGACGGTTATACTTTAAAGATTGATTACTGAGGAAAAGAAAATGCTCGGAGACAACAAACCCCTGTCCGGAAATACCGGAAGCCCCGCTGATATTTTTGAAACGGGAATGATATTGATGCAAAACAGTGCGTATGCCGACGCTTTTTTATTATTTTCAAAACTGCCGGCGGATGAAAATCAAATCGCGGCGCAATACAATTCGGGGCTTTGTTATTGGTTTGCCGGCGAAAAACAGCCGGCCCTTGAAAAACTTGAAAAGGCGTTCTCCGCACTGAAGAAAAAAACGCCGGCACCGAAGAATCCGCTGACCGCACAGAATACGTTTACCGTTTTATCCCAATCAGAAACAGGACAAACGGATTACTTGAAACCGATGCCGCAGAAATTACCGGATCTCCTGCCCGACGCGGCAAAACGAAACATATTGAGGTTTCTGATTGATATCTGTGCTGCGCTTGAGAATTGGGAAGCCGTCATGAATTACGCCGCCGCTTTACAGCCCGCCGAAAAGAATTATGAAAATGTCAAAAGGGCGGTTGATGAAGCTCAGAAAAACAAAGGAGTCGTTTAATGTCCTGCAGTGAAATTTTCAGGTATTATTTCAAGACGGGAAACCTGTCCCGCGAAGAATTGGTTGAGTTATGCAAAACCGCCGACGTGAATGAAAGAGATTCAACCGGTTATACGCCGCTTCATGTTGCGGCGCGGTTTTCCGATGTCGAGTTGGCGGAAATTTTTCTTGCAAACGGTGCAGATCCGAATGCCGTTGATAATTACGGCAATGCATCTTTGGATATTCTGGCAAAAGCCGACCGTGTTTCACAGCGTGCACCGCCCGGAAATATGTACCGTATGGCGAGTTTACTTTTGGATGCCAAAGCCAATCCGCATAAGAAGGACGAGTCCGGAAAGACATGTTATCTGTTCGCCGCACGCGACGGCAATTGGGAACTGGTTCAGGCGTTCTGCGACAAGGGAACGCGGTTAAAAGGAATTGCCGACGGCGGTGAAAACGGCCTTCACATTGCCGCTTACAATGCCCGCCGCGCCGTTGATAAAGTTAAAACGGAACAGAGATACGTTGATGAAAAAAAGGCGGAAGTGCCCGGATCGAAGCGGGCGAACCCCCGCAGCATAGAAGAGCTGGAGCGGGAACTGGCTAAAGCGGAAGAGTTTCTGGAAGATTATTTTAAAACCGTGAAAGCGTTTTTGGACGGGGGCGTGGACCCCGATGATGTGAATAATAACGGGCAGAAGCCGCTGGCGATTGCCAAAAGCAGCGGCGCGAATAAAATCGCTGCGCTTTTGGACGGCGCTTACGTTGACGGAGACGGTGAAAACGCAGAGCTTGCGGCAAAAGCGGGCGGCATGTCGCTGCACGAAGCCGTCAGCCGCAAAGATGCCGAAGCGGTCCGCGCGCTCATCAGCCTCGGCGCAGATGTGAATGAAATCAGCGATGAAGAACGTTTCAATGGAATGACGCCGCTGGCTGTGGCCGCGCGTGTCGTTAATACGGAGTGTTTGGAAATTCTGCTGGCCGCCGGCGCCGACCCGAATTTTAAAGACGGAAACGGAATGACAGCCGCAGCATATATGTTTTCATACATTACAGCGCTGAACGTCAGCCCGGATGTGTTTATTGAAAACAAGGCCCCAAAAGCCATGAAAATACTGATTGATGCGGGCCTGAGCATCAATGACACGGTTGACGACAGTTTCAACACACTGCTGACATGCGCCTGTTTATCGCCGAACCGTTCTCCGGGCTACAATCATTTGATTCTGAGGAACATTTTGATTGACGAAATGATCCGTTACGGCATTGACGTGAATGCGGCGAATAAAAACGGGCAAACCGCTTTGATGGGTGCCTGCCTTTTGGAATTCAATGAAAATGAATCCGTCATGCTTGCGCTGCTCGAAAACGGTGCGCGGACGAATGTTTCAGACGGTGCGGGAAACACACCGCTTATTTACGCCGCGCAGAATCAGAACAAATTGGATGCGAAACAGATTACAGACCTCCTGTTTGACTTCGGCGACACGCTGCCGGATGCGGTCAACAATGCCGGTAAATCAGCGCTGGATTATGCGACGTTAAGAGATAATGAAATGCTGGTGAAGCTGCTGCTTTCAAAAATGTAAGGAGTGTCGGAAAATGCAGATGTATGATATTACAAAACTTTACGGAATGAAAGAACCGCCGCGTGAAGAAATCATGGCGCTTTACAAGTCTTCGGACGTTGACTTTACGGATGAATACTCGGGCGAATCTCTGCTTCATGTTGCCGCCAAATACGCCGATTATGAAGCAGTGGAATACTTATTGACCGCCGGCGCGAAAGCCGCCGTTTTTAACAAATACAATGAAACGCCGCTCCATCTTTTGGCAAAAGGAGATAACCGGACACTCAAACCGGAACCGGATGCGGTTTACAAAACAGCTGTTCTGCTGCTGGATGCGAAAGTCAGCGTTCTTCGAAAGGATGATGACGGTGACGCTTGTTACCATGTTGCCGGTGAAGCCGGAAATTACGAATTTGTCCGGGCGCTTCATGACAAAGGCGCGAAATTAAACGGTCTCGGCAAGAAAGGTTACACCGGAATGCATTATGCCGCCGAGCGCGTCCGGCATGAAATCTCATCGCTCGGTTATGCGGAGCGCGATTACGAGCGGAAAAAAGAGAAGGAAAAAGAAAAACCGTCCGAACCCTATGAAAGACAGCTGTCTGAATATGAAAGAGATTACCTGGAAAAGAAACAGGTTGTTGAAAACTACTTCCTGACCGTGAAAGCATTTCTGGATGCGGGCGTTGACCCGACGGAAAAGAATGAATACGGCAAAACGGCGCTTGATTTTGCGATTGAAAGCGGCGACAAGAAAATGGCGGCGCTTTTGTCGGGTACATATTGTGAAGGTGCCGACAGCGAAGAGCAGGAGCTGATTATTCAGTCGGGCTCGATGACCCTTCATAAAGCGGTCGAAAAGAAAGATTATGAAGCAATCCGGGCGATTTTAAAACTCGACGCCGATCCGAATGAAATCGGCGGTGACGAGGATCACAGAACGGAAGGCAAAACCGCGCTTGCCGTGGCAATTGAAAATTTTGACCCGGAAGCTGTCTCAATTTTGCTTGACGGCGGCGCCGATCCGAACTTCAAAGATACGGAAGAGAAAACGGCGGTTTCTTATTTCTTTACGGTGGACGCGAATGTCCGGACAAATTTCAGCGTTTTTGAGAAAAAGAAACCGGAAGCGATTTTAAAAAGCTTGATGAATGCGGGATTGGAAATTGACGGCGTCGTTAACAATGCCGGCGAAACAATTCTGAATTTAGCCTGCCGTACGCGTAACGGATTAAGCGGTTACAACAGTTTCAGACTGAAAAGCCATATGATCGATCTTGTAATGGATTATGATCTGAATGTGAATCTGCCGGATATGAACGGCACGACACCGCTGATGAATATTTGCGCCGCAGATTTTGATGTGATTGAAAACCAGCAGATCGCACTGCTCGAAGCGGGCGCTGACGTCGGCGCGGTTGACAAGTTCGGAAAGACGGCGCTGATTTACACGGCAACCAACCGCAGCACAACGGGCGCAAAACAGTTTGCGGAATATTTGTTTGACGGGGGTGACCCGCTGCCGGAACACACGGACAATGACGGGAAGACGGCTTTGGATTACGCGACCGAAAAGAATAATGAGCCGCTTGTGAAATTTTTATTATCTAAAATGTAAATCATATTCAACGTTGAATAAAGAAATTAAAAAGGAGAATAATTATGGGAGCCAATATGGATAATATTTTTTTGAACGCCTGCAAAAACGGACAGAAAGGCGTTGTTGAAACGTTCGTCAAAAAAGGCGGCATCAATTATGATAAACGCGATGCAAACGGCAACACACCGCTTTATTACGCCGCGCAGAAAGGCGCCCGCGACATCGTGAAACTTTTGGTTGAAAACGGCGCCGATGTGACGCTTGCCAACAACCAGAGCGTGACCCCGCTTCATACGGCTTCCAAAACCGGCAACAAAGAAATCATTACGATTTTAACGGAAAGCGGCGCCGACCTCAACGCCACCGACAAAGAAGGAAAAACACCGCTTATCTACGCGGTTTCGGCCGGCAAATCCGAAATTACGCGCCAGCTGCTGACGCTCGGCGCTGACAAATCTGTCAAAGACAACAACAACCACAACGCTTTGGACTACGCCACCTCGGGCGGCCTGCGTGACATCATTGCGCTTCTCGCGGATGACGAAACCGGAATATCTCAGAAAGACAATTACGGCAACACGCCGCTTCACCAGGCGGTTGCAGCCGGACAGAGCGAAGTTGTGATTGCGCTTTTGAACAAAAGCAAAGACGATATCAACGAACTTAACGACAGCGGCGAATCGCCGCTCATTCTGGCTGCCATGAATTCCAACATTCATTTGACAGAATTGCTTCTGGAAAAAGGCGCCGACGCAAACTTAAAACTATTGGACGGAAGTTCCCCACTTCATTATGCGGCCGCCATGGGGAACCAGTTTATCGGCAAAGCTTTGATCAAAGCCGGCGCCAATGTCAATTTCAGGAACGAAAGTTCGGAAACGCCGTTGATCATCGCGGCGTCGCGCGGCAACAACGACTTCTGCGCATTGTTGATTGAAAATAAGGCAGACGTGAATGCGGTTGATAATTCGGAACGGAGCGCTTTGTATTATGCGAGTGAATCAGGATTTAACGAGATTGTTCAGATGTTGATTATGGCGGAGGCTGAAAATTAAAATTAGATTTAGTAGCTAATAACTGGCTTAATTTTTGAGAGATGGTTGCCGTAAATAATAATTTCTCGGCCCATCGTTGCTTTTCCTGCATGATAATGTAAATCATATTCTTCAGTTCTAAATTTAGAATAATAATTTTTTATTTCAGCCGCATTATCGTAAGAAACAACCCAATATGAATCATTCAAACTCTCTAATAATGATAAAATATTTGCATGGTCATCAGGTTTGTAAAAATTCAAGTATAACTGATGACCTTTTTTATAATATGGTGGATCCAAATAATAAAATGAATTGGACGGAAGAACAGAG
>CAYUQC010000031.1:0-620 GCA_964446755.1 uncultured Methanosarcinales archaeon | reverse complement strand
AATATCATGTTGATTATAATTTTTTAAAATTTCTTTTTGGCACTCCCATTCTACCATATTAATTGAGGTTTCCAATATTTTTTCACAAAAATCATCACAATAATTAAGAATGGAATACCAAAATGCATAGATTCTATAGTCAAAATCATTAATATGAACAGCTGATACAGTATCATTCATAATCAAAGTTAAAGCGACAGATGCCCCGCCTGCAAAAGGTTCAATATATTCGCAACCGTGTAACCCATTTGAATCAATTAAAAATTGGATATGGGCAGCAAGTTTACTTTTACCACCAGGATATCTTAAGGGAGAGATAGATCGCATACAAACCACTTAAAGGTGTCAAGGGTTTTTATTTTTATTCATTGCAGAAATAATTTTAAGAATAACATTATCCAAATTAGATAGATGTAATTCAAAATCAAAGACACTATTATGAGCAGACATATTTAATGAAATCAATAAAGGACCACTTGCACATTTTCCACTTTTTGCATCTTTTACATATAATGAATTGTTACCACTAGAAACAAGTGTTTTAAATGTGATAAATTCTTTTGCATCCATTCCAAAATCATGTTCATTTATCTGGGTCATTGCTTTTTCAATTTTCTCAG